>NZ_CAMZCS010000010.1 GCF_947305105.1 uncultured Fibrobacter sp.
TGCGCCAGAGGTTCGCGATTTTAGGCATCCAATCCTTGTATTCCCACATGCAAATACTGAACACGATGTCGCGTCCGGAATTGCGGAGCGCCCTGGACATAGCGGTATAATCTTTTTCCTGGGTACTCGGGTCGGAATCGCAGTTGTCGTACTTCCAGTAGTCAACACCCCATTCAGCGAGCTTCTTGGCATCCTGTTCTTCGTGACCATTGGAGCCGCTTTCGCTTTGCCAATTGCTGTTGTAATGGTGGCAAGTACGCTTACCGCGGTCGCCGTAAAGGCCGAACTTGAGTCCCTTTGCATGCACGTAATCAGCAATGGCCTTCATGCCGCTCGGGAAGGTTTTCGGATTGTTCTGGAGGTTGCCTTGCGCATCGCGCTTGGTATCCATCCAGTTATCGTCAAGGTTCAGGTAAATGTAGCCGGCATCCTTCAAACCAGAAGAAACCATTGCATCGGCAATTTCCTGAATCTGTTTTTCATTGATGTTTTCGTGGAACACGTTCCAGCTATTCCAACCCAACGGGGGCGTAAGCACCAGACTATCGGGATGTGCGAATGCCTGCACGGCTAGACCCGCCATAGCACACACCCAAAACATGCCAAGGGGCATTTTCTTCAAACCAAACATACTATACACTCCTTTAGTGCTGTTCTTAAATTAAACCCTTTTTACACCAAAAGACGCGCACAAAAAAACTCGGCGTTGATTTTTTATCCACGCCGAGTTCAAGAAGGAATAAAAATTATCTATAGAGCAAACCGAGCACCACGACCATCAAGGAGAAGAGCAGGATTTGCTTGACAACAGCGGCTTCACTACCTTTCATAGACCACCACCTTTTGCATTAACCGGCGAGAACTCTTCGTATTGGAAACAACAAAGTATATCCCTCCGGAAGTTTTATTCTGCGTCATTTTCTCCTTAGTTTTTTCAACGGCCTCAGCCATACTTGCCGCCTTGATTACACCCAGTTTGCGCCCCTGCATGTCAACAATTGCAAAGCTGGACTCGGTTTCTGTTGCATACGATACATATGCAGGCTGGACAAGTTTCGTCGGAGGGTCGTTATTAGCGCTTGAATCGGCCACTGCCGTGAACTTGATGTAGTCAATGTCGATCCAGTCGTTGGTAATTTCAAGCTTCAGTTCATGCTCGCCGGCCTTCAAAGTCGCCTTGCCGCCACTCACTTCAGTGAAGTTGTCAAAACCCTTGCCCTCGTTGGCAATTTCAGTGCCAATCGCGACACTGTCCATATAGAGCTTAATGCTTCCTGTTCCGTTATCGCCAGCCACGAGTGCAGAGATTTCATATTCACCATCGGCAGCGATATTCACGGTGTACTTGAGCCATTCTCCCTTCTGGCTATGACCCACAGCAAGGCCCATATTCGGTTGGTTGATATCCACGTCATCCTTGCGGAACTTGCCGCCTTCGTTGCCCTCACTCAAGTCCATATAAGCCTTGCCGGCACCGCCCTTGTTATAGTTTTCGGCTTCAATCGTGCCAGGAATACTTGCGGGGGCGTCGCCATAGGGGCCGTATTCCTCGGGAGGAGCGTCAGGAACCGTAGACTGGGTCGGGTCCGTCAAGTTCACCGCCGGAGCATTAGGGTCAAGATCCTTGTTAATCAGCTTGAGCATTTCGGAGCAGTAGCGCTTGCCCAGTTCAATCACGCCCGCACGGCCAAAATGGTAGGGGTCCCTGCCGTTGCCCTGCAAGCCCTTGGAAGACGCCAAGCCGAACTTCTTGAACTTGCTCTTGAGTTCGGCAATACCGCCGTTCTTGCCACCGCAGCAGTTGTTGCCTTCTTGGAGCAGTTCGCCTGCCACGAAAGCCACTTCGTTCTCGTCCAGTCCAAGAGCGTCCACGATGTCCTTGTAGGTCTTGTACACGGCATTCTGCCATTCCGTGCCAGATCCGTCGGTTTCGCCCTGGTGGAAGATAAAGCCCTTGATGACGCCCACTTCCTTGGCCTTCTTGCCCAAGTCCACAATTCTCTGGTAAGGGTTGGAATCGTAGTCCCTAGCCCAATTCTGGATGTAACTTTCAGCAGAACTGAAGTAAGCCTTGTACTGATCCTTGTCGAAAGCCTTGATAGCTACAGCACCGATTGCCACAGGGATAATACCCACAGTGACACCCGGCAACGAATCGACCATAGCGCGGCCGAAGTAGTCCGCCGGGGAGAGATTCTCGGTAGGATGGAACATCGGGGGAATCGCCGGATACCATTCGCCAGTCTTGATAGACTGGGTGGTCTTGCCGCTACGCTGGTTGGCATTCGCATTATGGGAGGCAAGCATCAGGAAATTCTTGGGGTCGGTCGCCTGGTCCTCTGCAGGCACGATATCGCCGTTACCCGCCATATTGGACTGACCGTAAGCAATGTAAATATGGAAGTTCGGGTTCGGAGCCGCATTGGTGAGCATCGGGCACAAAAGGATGCCACCAAGAAGCCAGAATAAGATAGGCAAGAACTCAGACATCTTTTTTGGATCCATAACACACCTCACAAGTTTTTTCATAAATTACCCCCAAAATTGCCAAAAACGCGCCAGAAAGCGCATATTTTATGGACAAATAGTCAATAAAAGCCACCCCCAAAACGACTTTTCGAAGAATATTCGGCAATTTCGCCATTATTCCGAAAAAAACACCCATTACTCGGTTACACCTAAATATAACCAAGCAACGGGAAATTTCATAGAATAGTTTTTTTACAAAAGTTTAAAACCGCGAATCAGGCGGCAAAAATTCCTCTTTACAATATTTTTCTGGAAATACATCAAATGGCGTAGCAAAGTTTAGTTTTTTGCCTAGTTCAGGATGAGCATTTGTTTCTTCATCAATAACAAAACGATATTGAATTTTCCCGTTCAATGCGCTTATCGTTATCAAGGTATCGTTTAGTTCGTAACTGAAAAATTCTGCCGTGCGATATTCATGGTCAATCAAGCCTGACGCCGATTTTCTGTCTATAGTATAAAGCAAAGGCTCCTTTATTTTTGACTGGCCTTTTGAATCAAAATCAAATTGAACAAAATATTTGTCATCGCAGAATGTAATAAAGACAAATTTCCCATCTCGTACGAATATTGCAGGTTTTGCAAACAACCCTTTTTCAAGGGCCCATTGAGTATTCCATTCCAATATCAGATTGTTAAAAGATTTCCCATCATGTCATAATATATACAAAATCACCCAAAAGCGTACATTTGTACGCATTGGGGGCTATAGCCTAGCGATTTCTTCTACAGAAAGGCCGGAATAAGCGGCAATCTTCTCAACAGGGACATTATCGGCGAGCATAGCCTTCGCCATTTCGCGAGTTTTTTCAGAAACGCTCTCGGCAACCTTCGCGTTGAACAAGTCCGCGTGGTCTTCGATAAAGGCTTCCACCATGGCGGTATCGTCCCATTCTTTGTGATACATATTCCGGTATGCCTCAAATTCTTCTTTGCTGAATTTAGACACTTTCGAACTCTCTGTCAAGTGCTCGAACTTTTTCTCGTCCAACTCGGCAGGCAGTTCCTTGAGCGGCTTGCGCTTGGCCATTGTACATTCCCCTGTCGATATTGTCGTTCAATGTTTCAAACACGGACAATATAAACCGGCAAGAAGCACATGTCAAGCAAACTTAATTTTCCAAAAAAAGATGGACAAAAAATCCGTCTAGGACGTCATTAAAAAAATGTTTCCCATTTTCCACGGTCGAGATGGTCGCCCCTATTCTGCACTCATTTTAAAGGAATTATATTTATTCCATGCTTATCTACCACGCCAGTAAACAAATTGTGGAATTTCCCGAAATCCGTAAGACGAAGTTCGCCAAGGATTTTTCCTGGGGATTTTATTGTACGAACAATCTTGAACAGACGGTTCGTTGGGCGAACCGTGGCGAAGGAGAGCCTCGCGTCAACTTTTTTGAATATGAACCGGCGAGTGATTTGAATGTTCTCCGGTTCGAGAAAATGACTGACGAATGGCTTGATTTCATTGCAGCATGCCGTAGCGGGAAAACGCATCCGTATGACGTCGTTGAAGGTCCGATGGCTGACGATACGGTCTGGAACTATGTGAATGACTTTATGTCGGGTGCAATTACTAGAAAGCAGTTTTGGGCTTTGGCCGAGTTCAAGCACCCGACTCACCAGATAAGTTTTCACACTTTGTCTGCATTGGCTTGCCTGAAGTTTGTGAAACACGAGGTCATGCATGGCTGATTCCGAGAAGAATAATTTGTTCTATGTGTGTTCCTTGATTGAGTTCGTCGCCCGCGTTACCAAGAACAAGCGGGGAGTTGTCGCCAATTGTCTCGGACCCGATGGCGTTGCAAAAGAACTTAAGGATGCTAGCGTCAATCATAGCCTTAGTTTCGAACAGGTTGGCGAGGAAGTTGTAGAACGCTACAAGATTCCACAGGGCGATTTCGAGACCCTCGAGAATTGCAAGTATTCCGTCCCGTCTTATACCGACATCGGCCGCCTATACAGCATCATGATAATGGACTGTGCCAAGCCCGGGGAAGAAACGGATATGCTGATTAAGATATTCTCCTCGGTAATCAGCGACTACATCTCCAATTTTAATTCCGATTGCTACTACCAGAATCCAAGCTACTTGGAAGAATCGTTCAAGGCCGGCAAACTGCTTTGACGGATTGAATTTCTCATTTACAAAAAACGTATCTTACACCGGCCTGAGTAGCAGTCCGTGGCATCCCATGATTTTTCTACGAAACATTCACCAACGGCCTTACTTGCCGCCATTTGCACCCCTACGGCGCTGCTAGTCAACACTCCTGGGCATCATAGGCATAGGCAACATCGCGATTCGATGTGTAGAAAGAACTCGCCATCTGGTGCGCCATGCGGCTGATGTTGCCGTTAGCCATTCTTTATAACATTGATAAAAACAAGCGCCTACACTAAAAATCATAAAATGAATGCACCAGCTATTTTTTTCTTTTCCACCAATAGACAAACAACATCGATGCAAAAAAACATATAACAAACGTTATCAATGTTCCCACAATCAAACTATTTTCATTTAAAGGTATTCCTGGATTATTTCCAATCCTATTTTGACGGCAAAACACCATCAACATCGTTAAAAAGATTGCACTAAACAAACTTTGAAGAAAAAAATTCATAAACTACCTCTCTTCATCAAATGGTTTAACGATATTAGTATTGTCTGCCGGAGCAACACCTTCCGTTGGCATAAGAGGCTGTTGATGATTAAAACCAATTTCATCAACCATACCGCGAAGAAATTGCCCTCCAAATTCAAAAGGATCTGATGATGGCCCCGGTCCAGAAGTCGCTCCATTAATAATACATCCAGCAGCCATTATTTCGCCGTAATTTTCCGCAACAAATACAGAGGCTCTTTCATATCCCGCAGTAATCATCCCACTTCCGGCAGCACCCGCAACAGCCCCAACAGACAACACACCAATAGTAGCTACGCTACTCGCTATAATTGCCTTCTCACCGATATCAACTCCTGTTTCAAACGCAGTCTGCATTTGTGGCTTGAGAGTTTCGTCCATGAACAAGGAGAGCCCAATGGCATTTGCATCCAAATTTCCATCCGGATCGATACGCATAATCGGGTTGTTTCCTGCATAGATGAACGGATTCTGATATTGTCTCTTCGGGTCAATGGATGTCCACACGCCTAACATGGGGTCAAGATAACGGGCACCGAAGTAGTTCAGCTCGGTCTCGTCGTCCTTCTCCTTGCCGGTGAAGTTCTCGGTCACCTTGCCGGCGGATTCCGTGAGCGTCACCTGCTCGCCGAAGCTCCTGTAGTCGTATGCGGCAATCGGTGCACCCACGTCAGCGAGGTTTTCGTCATCAACCCACTGCGTACCGTACACGAGCATCGTCGAACCGAGGTGGTTCTTCAGGTACCATTCAAACGACTTGCCGTTCCCGCGGGAATTAACCGCATCGTCGACACCGTAGCGACCGAGTCCCTGGGGTATGTTCACCACGACCTTGGCTTCCTTATTTATGGGGTTCTCGCGAACTTCAGTGCCTATACCCGTATAGTGAGTCACAAGCTCAGTCCACCAGGTACCATTCTGACTTTCCTTCATGCGGGTTTTCGAAATACGACGACCGGAACCATCGTAGGCAATCACCAGTTTTGTCGAATCGCACAAAGCAAGCCCATGGTAATCATAGCAGCCGATTTGCCGCACAAACTCCGTCGGCATTCCGCGCCAGTCGTATGTTATCTTCATTTTCTTAGACTTGTCTTGGATCAGGTTGCCGTTCTGGTGTCGTTAATTAACAAATTTTTTTCCACAACTATAATTTGCAAAAAACCAGTATGTAATATCAACTAAATTTTCATCTACTTCAACTAAATAAAATAAATCCAATTTCTTTCTAATTCTGAACAGCAAAACATCATCTGCAATATAGGGCTTTAAATAAACAAGACTCGAACCTTCAAATTCACCATCCCATATTCCTTTTGCGTTCAACATTAAAGATGATGTGTCAGAAACACAATAAATCCGAAAGCCATCATATAAAAAATAATCCATCACATTCCCTTCTCCACCTTTTACAACAAACAAATCTAACGAATCTAAATAATTTTCAAAAAAAAGAATTTCATTATCAACAGGGCACTTTTTCAAATCCAAACAAAATGAAAACTGCTTTATTTTGAAAATAAAACAAGAGATGATGGCAAGAAAAAAAATAAGAATAAACATTATTTTTCTTCCCAAAAAAATTTCTTTAATACTCTTCACGTAAAGGTTCTCCAACGGCTTCTCTTATTTGATTTTCTCTTCTAATAGAATTTTCTTCACTAAAAGGAATCCCATTTGCATTAAATCTTTCATCTGTTGTAAAATTTCCATCAATAATATCTTCAGCATGTCCTAATTCATGAGCAAGCCCAATAAAATTAGATCTTTCTCTATCACCCTCTGTATTGACCCCTATAACGGGCACCGAAGTAGTTCAGCTCGGTCTCGTCATCGCGTTCCTTGCCGGTGAAATTCTCGGTCACCTTGTCGGCGAATTCCACGAGCATGGTCGAGCCGCACAGGTTCAGTCCCATGGAAATCATTGCCGAAGGTATACGTGGAAACAGAAACGATCGCACTTGGCGGGTACAGTTCCACGCCCAGCGTGTCTCTCGCCGGCATACGGTCATAGAACGTACGCGTCACCGTACCGGGGGTCAGCTCGTCAACCGATGGAGAATTCTTGTTGTCCACGTTGTTAAAATATTCTCTGAGGGCGTCCTCGTCAAGCGACGTTTCCCATTTTCCCGTATAAATTACACGGTCGAGCTGGTCGTACCCCACGACGGACACCAATATTCAGGAATGTCCTGTCCGGCAAGTTTGCCGTAGATTTCGCATTATCACGATGGATTAAAGCAACTGGGCGGATGTTCCGTATTTACGTAAATGCGATATTCCGTCAGCTCGGGGCATTTGGCCAATTGTTCATCGGTAAAAACCTGAACACCGGAAGAACCAGTATGCCACAAATCTCCTTTTTCCAATCTGACTATCGTATATTTGTCCGTCCTGTTCTCAAATTCGTAATCTACACCATCTAACCACTCCCCATTACAGAAAACATGTATACGGAGTGTGAGCAATTCCTTAAACTCATACCTCGAATTACTTTGGGGAAGCACCGAATAATGACCTTCCAGCGAATCCTTGTCAATTAAGGAGTCTCCCGAATAAAGTTCAATCCAGACGGAATCTTCATCCGGGACAAAAGCTTGACAACGAAAATTATTCCAGCAAAGATCCTCAAAAATATCTGTTTTTTCTGTTAGCGGACAGGCCGAAAACAGTAGCGGCAGAAGAAGGAGGAACAATTTGATAATTAGCTGATTCTTCATAACTCAGTACCCCTGCCACCAGCCTTCTTCCTACGCCCAAGTTTTCCATCACTGAGAAGTTTTGCCATCAAAGCATCCAGGAGAATGTTCCGTATCTTCATAAATACGGTATTCTGCCAGCTCAGGGCATTTGGCCAATTGTTCATCGGTAAAAACCTGAACACCAGGGGTACCAGTATGCCATAAATCATTGTTGTTCAAACTAATGTTCGTATATTTGTCCCTTCTATTCTCAAATTCGAAATCTATATCATCAAGCCATTCTCCGTTGCAGAAAACGTGTATTCGGAGCGTAAACCGCTCTCTAAAATCATACTTTGTTTTAAAATTTGGTAAATGAGAATAATCAGCCGAAAATGTTGTAGAATCAATATCTAACAAGGAATCCCCTGAGAAGAGTTCCATCCAGACAGAATCCTCATCTGGCACAAAAGCATCACATTCAAAATTATTCCAACACAAATACTCATAATCCTCATCAGGTGGGCAGGCGCACAAAAACGGCAGCAAGAGTAACAATAACAACTTTACAGCAATTAGTTTTCTCATATCAATACCCCCTCCACCAACCTTCTTCCCAGACCCACTGTTCCCCGAACTTTTTCTTTATCGCCGAGGCTTCATCCGAATGTTTTTCCAAATAATTTTTATAAAAATTTTCAGACAAAGTCCTTATTTCTTCAGCGCTCAACTTTTCTATACCCTCTCCGTATTTATTAACCAAGCCTTTTTCTCTCAAATAACCTATAAAATAGGCATCCATTTCCTTGCTATTCGAGTGATACGATGACGAAAACTGGGTCGGATCCCAATCACTCTGTTCCATGTAATCATAGTAGTACATGATACGCCATCCTACATCTTCCATCTGGTACGAATGATGTATCTCGTGCGCAATCGCCACTGAATCCGTTCTATCCGTCACAAATGTCGCATGGCCAAAATGAGCGAAACTGCCAGGTGCATAATTCATAAATCCACCAGAATATACTGTGTTGCCCCTGTAATATTCCGAAACGCCATCCATTTTGTACCAATCGGCGGTGCCGCCTAGGTTCTTCACGTTCGAAAGCCCTATATAGTGTCCAACATTATCCGCAAAAAAACCACCCGTTATGGCATCCGTAAATACAGCTCCACAATCACCATAATAGCAGCGCTGACCATAAGACAGCATTGTCATATAGGTAGACGCAGGGCCAATTCCGCCCGCAAGATCAACGTACAAACCCGAAGTGAACGAATTTTGTACATTGGGATTCTTCAAATTCCAATCATTCGCATAGAGGGATGTTAGCAAAGACATCGGTGTAGCAGGGCCCGTAGCCGCATCGGCCGTCACTCCAGCGACAACGGCAACACCGGAGACTACCGAGCTCACCATGCCGCCAGTAGCCAGTTCAACAATTCCAAGGATTTTGGCCCAACCGAGCCTCCCGTCATAATCGATGACATTCACCGGGTCGCCGCCATAGCTGTAAGGATTCAGATACTGGCGAGCCGGATCGGGAGTGAGCCACAGCGCAAATGACGGGTCAAAATACCGCGCGCCGAAGTAGTACAGGCCCAGGCGGCCGTCGAGCATGATGTCAGTGCGGAGGGACACCAGCGATCCGTTCTCGTCGTAGGCGAAAGTCACGGCGGTCCCTGTCCCCGTCTTTGTTTGCAGGTTGCCCATCATGTCATAAATATATACAGAATTGTCCGAAAACGTACTGTCCAGCAGCTTCGTCGTGGATTTCACCTGCGAAATGCGCCCGTCGAAAATCAATGAAATTGCGGACAATCAAACCCATGTTCCGTATCTTCATAAATGTGATATTCGGACAATTCCGGACATTTTTCCAGTTGTTTTTCATCAAAAACCTGAACACCGGGAGAACCGGTTTTCCATAAATCAAAATAATCATAATCAACCTGAGTATACTTATCTTTTCTGTTGACAAACTCATAATCACGAGAGTCCAACCATACTCCATTGCAGAAAACATGTATCCGAAGTATAAGAGTATCCCTGAATTCGTGTTTAACACCAGGCAAAGAACTGAAGGTCGGCGAAAATGGCTTATCAGTTTCTAACAGAGAGTCTTTGGCATACAATTCTATCCAGACAGAATCACCTTTTGGCACTGAAGCAAAACATCTAAAATTATTCCAGCATAAATCCTCATAATTTTCATCAGGTGGGCAGGCGCACAAAAGCGGCAGCAAGAGTAACAATAACAACTTTACAGCAATTAGTTTTCTCATTTCAATACCCCCGCCACCAGCCTTCTTCCCAGACCCACTGTTCCCCGAACTTTTTCGTTATCGCTGCGGCTTCATCAGCGTGTTCTTTGCGATAATTATTGTAAAACGCTTTTGAATACTCCCTTATTTCTTCAGCGCTCAACTTTTCTATACCCTCTCCGTATTTATTAACCAAGCCTTTTTCTCTCAAATAACCTATAAAATAGGCATCCATTTCCTTGCTATTCGAGTGATACGATGACGAAAACTGGGTCGGATCCCAATCACTCTGTTCCATGTAATCATAGTAGTACATGATACGCCATCCTACATCTTCCATCTGGTACGAATGATGTATCTCGTGCGCAATCGCCACTGAATCCGTTCTATCCGTCACAAATGTCGCATGGCCAAAATGAGCGAAACTGCCAGGTGCATAATTCATAAATCCACCAGAATATACTGTGTTGCCCCTGTAATATTCCGAAACGCCATCCATTTTGTACCAATCGGCGGTGCCGCCTAGGTTCTTCACGTTCGAAAGCCCTATATAGTGTCCAACATTATCCGCAAAAAAACCACCCGTTATGGCATCCGTAAATACAGCTCCACAATCACCATAACGGCAGCGCTGACCATAAGACAGCATTGTCATATAGGTAGACGCAGGGCCCATTCCGCCCGCAAGATCAACGTACAAACCCGAAGTGAACGAATTTCGTACATTGGGATTCTTCAAATCCCAATCATTCGCATAGAGGGATGTTAGCAAAGACATCGGTGCAGCAGGGCCCGTAGCCGCATCGGCCGTCACTGCAGCGACTCCGGCAACACCGGAGACTACCGAACTCACCATGCCGCCAGTAGCCAGTTCAACAATTCCAAGGATTCCGGCCCAACCGAGCCTCCCGTCATAATCGATGACATTCACCGGGTCGCCGCCGTAGCTGTAGGGGTTCAGGTACTGGCGGGCCGGGTCGGGAGTGAGCCACAGCGCGAACGAAGGGTCGAAATACCGCGCACCGAAGTAGTACAGGCCCAGGCGGCCGTCGTACTCCTTGCCGGTGTACTGCTCCGCGGGCTCGTCGCCCGACACGCGCAGCAGGCGCTGGAACCCGAAGGGCTCGTAGACGAGGGCCGTGTTCAAGCCGCTATTCACAACGCTCATCACCAGGGAACCCTGGCGGTCCTTCACGTACCATTCGCTGGTGCCGTCGGCGTGGCGGCGGCCGAGCGCGCCGCCCGCGCCGTATAGCATCGAGTATTCCGTGACGGAGCTACCGCTCCCGGCGAACGATGCGCGGCGTTCGAGCTCCTTGCGGCCGTCGAGCATGATGTCGGTGCGGAGGGACACCAGCGAGCCGTTCTCGTAGGAATACGTCGCCACGCGCCAGCCGGAGGGGTCGTAGACGGCCAGCTCGCGCCACGTGCCCGAGCCGGAATCCTGCAGGAACACGGCGGGCATGCCGTCCATGTCGTAGGCGATGGAGAGTCCCCTGGAGCTGTCGTGCATCATGCGGCCCGAAGCGTCGTAGGCGAAGTTGTTCGCACGGGAGGCGTTGCGGCCCGCGTCCATCGGAGTATGGCCCGTTGCGCTGGACACGGCGTAGGAGCCCGGGCCGTACACGTAGTCCAGACGGGACGAGCCGTAGTCCTGCGAGAGCATGCGCCCGTTCTCGTCGTAGGCGAAGTCCACCTCGCCTGCGGTCCCCGTCCTTTTGGATAAATTCCCCATCATGTCATAAATATATACAAAATCACCAAAAAGCGTACTCTTGTACGTATTTGGGGCTACAGCCTGGCAATTTCTTCTACTGAGAGGCCGGAATAAGCGGCAATCTTCTCAACAGGGACATTATCGGCAAGCATAGCCTTCGCCATTTCGCGTTTACTTTCAGAAACGCTCTCGGCAACCTTCGCGTTGATTTCGTCCGCGAATTCTTCAAAGATGCCATCGACCATAACATTGTGGTCCCATTTTTCGTGATACATTTTTTGGTATACCTCGAATTCTTCCTTGCTGAAGTTAGATACTTTTGAACTTTCTGTCAAGTGTTCGAACTTTTTCTCGTCCAACTCGGCGGGCAGTTCCTTAAGCCGGTTCAGAAAACGAAAGAAAAACAGCCACTTGCTCAAGTCGTCGGATTTCTTTTTGATAAAGAAGGGAACCTTCGAAAGTTCAACAGTCGTAAAATTGTAGGCATCCACAAATTGTGCACCCGTTTCAAGATCGGTAACGGCAGCACGGTGCACAATCCGGTTGTCATCAAACACCTTATGTCGCGCGAATGCAATCACGTACGTGGGTTTTATATCGTAATTCCAATCATCGCCTGGTTCCGACTGGTTCGCGACCATTTCGCTGGCATAAAAGGCGAGGCGTTTCAAAAAGTTGGTCATCCGGCGGATTTGCACCTCTATTTCGATGAGGTTGCCCATATCGTCTTCGCAGTGCAGGTCAAAAATCGCCGTGCGGGATTCCCTGCTCCCGCTCAGGTTTTTCGCCACGTTGCGAGTCCACACGTTCTTGATGGGCCGCTTGAGCTGAGGTTCCAGCAGGTCGTTCAGGAGATTCACAAGGTTTTCACGGCTTGAAGGTTTGTCCGGGTCAAAAGCCTTCTTGAAGGCCAAATCCACCAGCAAATTTGCAAACGGGCTCTTTTCGCCCGGTTTCACGATACAGTCCTTAAGCAGCTTGCGCTTGGCCATTGTACATTCCCCTGTCGATATTGTCGTTCAATGTTTCAAACACGGACAATATAAACCGGCAGAAAGCGCAAGTCAAGACAAAATAATTTTGCAAAAATAGGCCGACAAAAAAGCTGTTTAAAACGTCCAAAAAAATTAGGGATTCCACACATCAGCCGGCCAACAAATCAAACAGAAGAATACGAAATTTATGGTTTTCTTCCTGATTCATTTTAAAGCTGAAAACATGGACTGTACCATCCTTCTTCTCAAACCGGAATTCAATCTCGTATGACGGAATAGAAGGTGTCACAACATAGATAAAGAAATCCGTATCAAAACCTATCTCAAGAAATATTTTATTCGATCCTATCTTTATTTCTTTTTCCCCATTTTTTAGCATAACCGTCAAATTTACTTTTTGTCCAAACTCATCTATAATGGACGCATTCTCCATAGAAGTCTTCTTTTCAACATGCTTCGGCAGGAAAATCCCATAATCCGAGCCGGTCTTCACCTGTACCACAAAATATTTGTGGTAGGGAACAACGGAATCCCCGACTTCCTCTTGGGTATAAGGGAAATCAGCCATGCAGAAAAAACCTGGATCCTCACACCCCTTTACATCATAGTCAACAACTCTTTCCAAATAGAAACAGGAAGTCAAGAGAAGCATGAAAGGCAAAAGGATTAAACACGCGAACACTTTCATGTTACTGTTTATTTTCTCGTTTGGAATCCCCGTCCTTTTGGATAAATTTCCCATCATGCCATAAATATATACAAAAAATCCCCGGCAATGCCAGGGACCCTGCGTAGTATTTTCTTTTCCGCAATTACTTTACGTCAATTTTCAGGGTCTTCCCTTTGGAAGATTTAGCCAGGTATATTCCGCCGCGCTTGGCAAGCTTTGCCGTACCGGCACGCAGCGACTGCATATCGGAGGCCTCGACCATACCGACATAACCGCCATTCAAATCGAACACCTTGTACTTGCCGGAAACCTGAGCGAGCTGAGCGAGAGCAGACACCGCAGTCGTGCCCTCGTCAGCATCGCCAAAGCGGAACCAGTCGACGTTTGCGTAATCCCCAACAATAGTCAGGCGCACAATATGCTCGCCTTCCTTGAGGTCGACCGTTCCTGCATTAACATCCTCAAAAACGCTACTGCCCTCGCCTGTCTTGGGAACGGCAACCGCTTCGGTCACGTTCTTGCCGTCAATAGCAAACTGGATGGAAGAACCTTCGCGACCCGACGCGGCGTGGACAATCAAGGGATAGGAGCCCGCCTTCGTCACCTTCACCGAGTACTCCAGCCACTCGCCGGCCTCGGTATAACCGATGGCGTAGTTGTCACCGCCCTTTTCGATATCCACACCATCATTGCGGTATTCCCCGCCCTTGTTCACGGAATCTTTGTCCATGTAACTATCGTTGCCTTCGCCAACACCGGGAATGTCGTAGTTTTCAGCTTCTATCTTGCCCGGAATTTCCGCAACCTTGTCGCCATAGGTTTTGCGCGGAACGGGCTTCACCGGAGTGTTCACACCCACAAGCGTCACGATGCAATCCTTGTTCTCCGTGTCGCCGGCATCCATGGTAATAGTCACGGAACCGCTCTTCACCTCGACTTCGCCCTCGTCTTTTGCGTTCTTCGCCTCGCTAGTCGTGTACATACGGAAAGCCCCGATTTTTGCACCGGGTACGTTCACGGTTACCGTCTTCTTGTTCTTGTAATCGCGATTCACGAGCACCACGATGACGCTGTCACCGTCGGCGCTCTTGTAGGCACTGGCAAACAGGTTCGCTTCGGGCTTCGCGGTCGCCCCCACGCGGATAGCCCCCGGACGGATGAACCGGGCAAACTGGCTCATCACGTAACCGCGCTTACTGATTTTGCCGATTTCGTTCTGCGGCACCTGCAGCTTGTTACCGAAATCCTTATCCATGATGAGGCCGTAGCAGCGGCGAATGTACCACCAAGTATATTGGTTGAAATTGCCGATGACAAGGCCTCGGTGGATTTCGTAAGCCAAATCCATCGCGCGTACCGTATCGTAAACAGCCGTATTCGCCTGGTCGCCCGTCTTCATGTACTTGCGCCAGTAATTGCCGCTCCCCTGGCTTTCGGTGTAGTGTTCCGTCATCCAGCGTTCCACGCCCTTCTGGTCAGCCAGCTTGTACGCAAAAAAGTCGTCGCCCGTAGAGGCCTGGCTCGCATAGAAGTGCGCCCCGAGGATATCCCAGTTCTTGAGGGCGTTGGGGTCGTTCAGCACCTTGTTGTAAAGGTTCTTGTCATACTTGAACGATTCCGTCGAAATCACCTTGGTGCCGTTCTTGCGCATCTGATCGGCATAGCCCTTGGTGAAGTTGTAAATTTCATCGGCACTCCAGCAAGCCCATTCTCCGCACCAGTCCGGCTCGTTACTAATGGAAATTGCATACAGGGGAACGCCCTGGTTTTTCATGTAGGCGGTAAAGCTGTTCAAGTGGTCGACATATTTCTGATAATCCGAAGACCTTATATGCTGATTGGCGCCTGCATAAGGCGATGTCCAGGGCGTCGCATAAAGAATAAAGTCATCGCCAGCGTACTTCTTCGCCGATTTTGCGGCAGCCACTTCTTTATTGAAGTCGTTGGAACTGGCGTACACAGGAATGCGGAGCGTATTGAGGCCAATAGTGCCCTCGCCCGTACCGAACGCAAGTTTCGCATCGGCGTCGGAAAGCCCGCCGCCGTTCTGCCACTGGTTATGCACCATGCCACCGAAACCACGGATAACCTGATGTTCTTCGTCTAATTTCACGTCCACCGTAGACGCATTACCGATAGTGATGAACACACCACACGTAAAGACGATTCTTTTGAAGCCTCTACAAAACATAACATGCCCTTTACACTTAACCGTGGACATTCACGGCTTTTTTTCTAAATCTAACATGCGCAAGAGCACAAATCACATATTTGAAAAATCGTTCCAATGACATTTTGTCAAATTTTGCCACTTCACATTCAATACAAACTAACTAGCACAATGTAAAAAAAAAGAGCCGACATCGCAGCCAGCTCCTTTGCAAGGTAAATTTTTCTTTTTATTTCAGCTTACTTTTCTTGACGCCGAAGAATTCGATATCGTCAATCCAGAACTCGCTCGTACCGGGCCCACTGAAGAGGGAGAAATGCGTTACATGAGTCTTGACCGCATCCCACCCAAGGTTGTCCCCGTTGGTATCGGAACTATCAATCATGTCGGCCGGGGTAACACAGTAACGCGTCCATACGGAATCAAGCTCCAGGTGCGTCCAGGACTTGCCCGTTTCGACATCTTCGGTGCTGTCCGCATTCACGTCGAACGAGACACTGATATGGTCCGTGCCCTTCGCCCAGAATACCACGGAATCCAAATTGCTGAAATCCACAGAATCTTCAAAAGCAAACCCCATAAGGGCCCAATTCAGGGCGGAATCGTTCACAGAACTGAAGTGCGCCACCCAACCTTCACGGTCGTTCACCTGTTCGGATTCAAGTTTAGCCTCGGCATATTGGGAAACACCGGTATGCCAACCTCTAACGCCACTTTCAAAATCAGCAAACAAGGCATAGAAAGGTTCCGGCTCACCTATTTCGAAGGAATCAACCGTCTTCTTCGACTTGATATCTGCGGACTTCGAGCCGATAATCCTCGTATTTTCCACATGGGATTCCCAGCCGTTTTCATCCTTGTACGTGCTGTCGGAATAAAGGAACGCGACCACCTCAAGTTTACCCTCCGGCAAAGACTTGAAGGCGAACGAACCGGATGTATCAGTCTGAACGGAGTAGTCCAAGCCACGCACAGAGACCGTCACACCCGCAGTGCCATCCGGGAGGTTCACCTTACCATTCAAGGCGCCCGGTTTCTGGATACGCAGCGGCATCTCGATAAGGCCAGTATCGGCCTCGGTAATCTCTATTTTCTTGAATCCCTTCAACGAATCGTTACGGGCCTCGACCACATAGAAACCGACATTCATCGTCTTGATTTTCAAAACGCCATTATCGTCTGTCTCGGCATCGACAAAAGTATCATTTGAAGTATTTGTACCAGCAAGGTAAGAGGCCGAACGGACAAGGACCTTCGTACGCGCCGCAGGAGTGCCATCAGCAAAATGCACAGAAAATGCGACGGAGTTCTCCGTCTCCAAAGACGAGCCGGCAACATCGCTATTCGAACCGCAACCAACCATGCACAGCGCAGCGCCGCACATGACCGTTACTCCTATATTCCACACCCGTTTTCTCATTTTGACTCCTTGTGTCCGTCCCCCATCGAAGCACCCAGGTCTCCTTTGCGGGCAACCGGGTAAAAAGCCATCGAGAGTTGCATAACGCGATCCGGGGATTTCGCCTCGTCAACACGTTTTTGCACCAGTCTGCGGAATTCCCGGAGCATATCCCCGAGATCTTCGAAGCAGGATTGGTCAACTGACAAAGTAAGTGTAGAAATATTTCGTTCGCTAACAGGGATATTATCCAAAGCATCACTGGCTAAACCGAGTACTTGCTTCTGGAATTCTCGCACGGCAGAGGCTTTTTCGGGGCCACCAACCGTCAAGTGGGCATCCGTGAGGGCCAACTTGCCCGAGGCAAGCTTCTTCACCAGGCCCACCTCCTTCAAAATTTCAATAGCCTCTTCGGCCTGGGCCTCGGTAATGGGCGGGCAAATGTCACGGGAAATCTGCTTGATATTGACAACGCCACCGTTCAGTTCCAGGTAGGCGCGGACAGCGGGAATCCACCAGTTGCGCAGGAGCTTGAGTTCGGCAGCCTCCAAGCTATGACGATCGACATCGCGCAAGGCGAGCGCCTTGGCCATCAGCTCGTCGTGCTTGCTTTTATCCTTGCTTACGGCAGCAGAGTAGAGAAGGTCGAAGTATTCCGCAGAACGCCCCGACAAGTCCAGGAGATCTTTGGCCGACGGCAACGCATGTGCCGGCAGGTGCTGCTTCTTTTGGAGCACGCGATAGAGGTAACTGGAATCCAGCCCCAGCTTATCGCCCATCATCCTGTACGAGTAGAAAGGCATCTCTTCCTTCCGCCTGTCGTAGTAGGATTTCAAGAAGTCGCGGTAGTCCGCTATGTCAGAAAAAGTAACCATCGTCTATAAAGTTATTTTTTTCATGCTTATAAAAGTTTACCCTTCATATCACTTTCTGTGGATGTTTTGTCCAAACCACTGATACGTAGGGTGTGACGATAGTCACACAACGGACCAGATGCATTACACTTCTACCGAAAAATAGATAAAAAAGCCCTTTTCAGGGATACATGACCAAGCATGCGTCACCAAAAAGGGTTGCTCTATCCTCAACGGAAAATTAAGTATTTAACGCGTTCCCAAGTATTCGACGGCGAAAATCAACGTAGCGCCGCCAGGAATCGGGCCGGCACCGCGGCTCCCGTAGCCCAGTCCCGGAGGAATCACGAGAATTCTCTTTTCGCCGGGCAACATTCCCTGCACACCGAGTTCCCACCCGCGGATGACGCTCCCGCCACCCAGTGTAAAGCCAAAAGGCTGACCACGGTCACGCGAGCTGTCGAACTTGTAGCCGTTCACCATCCAGCCCGTATAATGGACGCTCACCTTGTCGCCCGACTTGGCCGGTTCGCCCTCGCCCTGCTTGATAATCGCATAGCGCAAGCCCTCGCTGCCCGGTTCCAACTGGAGCGAAGCCGTATCCGGGAAGAAATCCATACGTTCCGCCACCTCGGGATCCACCTCAGAAGAGACAAGCTCCACGCGGAAAACAAGCGTCGAGTTCGGAGGGATCATGGAATAAGCCGTAGCGCCATAGCCCATAGAAGGCGCCACACGGAGCCAGCGCACGCCGCCTTCGCGCATGCCGTCAAGGCCCTTCTCCCAGCCCTTGATCATCTTGCCTGCGCCGAGCGTGACCTCGAGCGGCTTGCCGAGTTCCTTGGAACTGGCGAACTTGCGGCCAGAAAGGATCCACCCTGTATAATGCACCTTGAGCACCGTGGCTGCCACGGCAGGTTTCCCGGAGCCGGCCTTCTCGTCGTATATTTCAAGGCCCTTGGCGAGATTCTTCCACTTTAGTTTGTTCACATCTTTCGGGAAGGCATCCGGTTCCATGGGCTTATCAGCATGGACAAGCTCTACCTCGAAAAGGAGGTCGCTATTAGGAGGAATGCCATCTAGCGAATTTTCGCCATAAGCCATCTCCGACGGGACATAAAGCCTGCGGATTTCGCCCACCTTCATTCCCATGAGCCCCTTTTCCCAACCGACAATCACCTGGCCCATGCCAATATTGAATTCAAGGGGTTCGCCGGACTCGTAAGTGTTCGCGAACGGGCCGCGGGGAGCGGATTCTTCGGAAGAATCCGCTGGCGCCCCAGTGGAATCCTTCACAGCAACGGTATCCGCCTTATTTTTGCCATTTTCAGCAATTTCAGCCGTCTGGGGCGCCGCAGGCGCTAGCAACAGCGCGCTGTCCGCGGCCAAAAAGCCCTTGTAATGCACCCTAATCAGCTGACCGGCACGAATCGGATCGCCCGAACCCTCTTTAATCGTTTCAACCTTATACGGAATAGCCCAAACCACACAAGAAAGCAGCAAAACAATAAAAAGATTTGTTTTAGACATAAAAACTCCTATCTCACAAGATAGAAAATGCTAGTTTTAGAGAGTATTGAAATCGCCATAAACGGAATTGAATATGCTATCAGTCATCATCGTCATCGCGATTATAGTATTGTCGCTCATCCTGGCGGCCATAGGCGCCTATGTTGTCGTGCACAATTCCGACGAGAAAGAAGAAGCCAAACCCATTATCGATGTGTCGGGGCAATATGCGGTCGTCAACCGGTCGGCAAAGGAGCGCCTGATAGCGGTCAAGCCTTCGGAAGCCTCTCTCAGGGCATGGCTCGAAACGCAGGACCTCACTCCGGAGTCACGAGAAGAACTCATCCGCCAGTGGAACGAATCCATGGAAGACACCATCCGCACCATCAACGAAGGCGACAAGAACGGCACTGCCACCTATAGGATAGCAATAGGCCCCAAAGGCAAGAACTACTGCAAATTTGTAGACGAAGACAATTTTATTACCCGCGAACAAATCCGCCACCACGCCGAAATCCTCCCACCCTATGTGCTGGGTTGCGATTGCAAGCTCATGCCCAGGCACCCCTGGGAAACCCAAAGCAAGGCAGATTGGAAAGCGGTCATCCCCACACACGGAAACTCTTACGACGTCCCCGATTGGAGGCAACTTGCATAAGTCACTACTTGGTTCCCTTATTTTAATCCCCGCACTCTCTTTTGCTGCGGGTTCCGCGATTATCACACTTGAAATGCCTGTCGGCGCCAGGCAGCTCGGTATGGGCGAAGTCGGTGCGGCCCTCGCAGACGATGCCACAGCCATGTATTACAACCCCGCCGGCCTCGCCTTCGGCCCCCTCGCCGACGAGTGGCGCATATCCTACCCAGCCGATTCCAAGAAGGCCCCCTTCTTCACAAAGATGACGGCCCGTTCAAAGAACGGATTTTTCAGCAAGAGCGAACTTTGGGCCGGTACGGCAAACGGCATCCTCAAGTTCGACAGCGAACAGTGGTTGGACTACCACTCCGTGACGTTGCAGGGCACCGCCAAAATCAAGGACGTCGTACGCGTGTTCGTCGGTAGCGAACGCGGCCTCGATGAGTACACACGCCAAGTCAAGAAATTCAACAACATCAAGAATGCCGACGACGAATCCCACGTTGTCGAAGTCAACATTCCCTGGAACCTCGTCGTCAAGGATACAATCACGGCAATTCTCTACGAAGACCGCACGGAAAAGCTCTGGGTCGGTACGCCCAAGGGACTGTTCCGCTTCGACGGCAAGGCCTGGAAGAGCTACGAGAAAGAACTGGGCGTCCACCATGTCAACACGCTCACAAGCCAGGGCGCATCCGTCTGGATTGGTACGGACGACGGTCTGTTCGTCTACCGCAACGGCGGATTCGAGCAGAAGGGCAAAGTGCTCCCGAGCCAAAAAATCAATGCGCTCGTCTGGTCCGAAATGCGCAAGGAACTCTATGTCGCAGTCGACGGCGCAGGTATCGCCCGACTCGTCCCCAAGAAGAGCGTGAACGACAAGGACCGCTGGAGCCTGTTCAACGAAGAAGACGGCATCATGGACCTGAAGCCGACCGCACTCGCCGTAGACAGCTCTGGCCATGTGTGGGCCGCCCACGCCGGTGGTCTCAGCCACTTTACGCTCCGTAAGTGGGAACAGGTCAAATTCGAGAACAACAACATCAACGACATTTCTGTCGATGGCAAGGGAGCCATCTGGATTGCTACCGACAAGGGCGTATGGCGCCATCTGCCAGACTACGCCACCGCAAGCGGACGCAAGGCCGAACTCGAACGCGGCACCGCCGAACAAGAAGGCGAAGTCAAGTCCGAAGACGAATGGACTCACTACCACTCCGGCAACGGACTTTCGAGCAACAAGGTCTGGGCCGTGCTCCCACAGGGCAACGACGTCTGGTTCAGCACAGCAAACGGCATGGAACAGTTCAAGGATGCCGATTACCAGCTGACCGCCTTCTACGAAAAGCTCCTACCCATCCTCAACATTCCTGACCTTTACCACCTGTACGGAGGCATGACCATTCCGCTCAACGATTGGGGAACATTGGGCCTTTCCGTGAACTTCGTGAGTTTTGGTTCCACCGTCGTTTCAGGTGACGTAGACGCAGACGACCTGGTCGCCTACAACAGTTCCGAAATCGTCGGCGGCATCAGCTACGGCACGCGTTTCCCGAACGACTGGGGCTTGGGCCTCTCTGTCAAGTTCTTCTACTCCGACCTGAGTTCCGGCGGCTCTACCGACGAAGACGAAGCCACGACATTCGGTTACGCATTCGACATCGGCATTCTCAAGAAGAACCTCCTTATCGACAAGCTGAACCTGGCCCTTGTCCTTGCAAACATCGGCCCGAGCGTCTACTACGTCGACAAGACCATCGAAGACCCGATTCCGCTCACATGGCGACTCGGCCTTGCCTACGAACTGCTTTCCCTAGCCGATTACCGCTGGACCATCGCAGCCGACTACAACCGCGAAACCATTTACGACGACGACAAGGGTAACCCGGAACCGTTCTATATCGCCTGCTGGAAATCCATCGTGGACCCAGAAAAGAAGGACACCAAGGGTTTAGAGACGGCGAAGAACTCCTTGATGCAGGGCGTGTTCAACGTCGGTACCGAATTCATCTACTCGAATACGATTGCACTCCGCCTCGGTTACTTGTACGACCGGACCGGTCAGCGTCATGAAGTCGACTTCGGTTTTGGCTTCATGCTCAGCGACATGTTGCAGTTCGACTTCGCAACCATCAAGGACGTGGGTGACAACGACGGCGTGCGCGACGGCCAGATGCGCTTCGGCATGTTGTTTAAGTTCTAGAGGGGCGAGGTCGCTTCGCTTTGAGGTGTGAGATAGACGAGAGAACGCCGCTTCGCGGCTACAGACGAGAGACGAGAGACGAGAGGAAGTAGGACAAATGCGTAAGGCGAGTGCCGCGGTCAAGCTTGCTTGAACATGGCCGAGCCGAGCATTTGGTACTTGAGCGTAGCGAGAGTACTAGTAGACAGTAGGAAGTGGTTAGGGATTAGGATCTAGAATCTAGGGGCTAGGGAGAAATATCACGGCTTCGCCGTCTTATATTGACGCACGAAGTGCGTGATTCTTTTCACTAGCCTCTATTCTCTAGTCTCTCAAAGACTCACTGCTCATCGCTCATTCGGCAGGGTTCGATAGCCTTGGTGGCAAACAGTTTCCAACTCGGGTCGGTGTAGAAATACTCCGGTTCCACTGAGTCCTGGCAATATTCTCTATCGCAGGCGCTGATTTTTACAGAACAGACCATGGTTCCTTCGTTGTCTTCCATAATGGTCCCTCCCTCCGTTTCGCAAGAATCCCTGAACTCATCCATAACGTGAGGAATGTAGTTGGCCAAATTCCGACTTAATTTTTTCGTGATTGTTTTGCTGCTGACGTTCAAGAACACATTGTAGGAAAGAGTATCGCTACTGGTTTCGCAGAACATCGCATTACTCAAGCCTTCGTAAGAATTGTACACGGTTCCGCTTTCCAATTGGCTCCTAACGGGGAGGCACCACCAAGGATCATCCGGATAATCTGGATTTTCGACACACCAATGGTCGACCATAATCATATTGCTTATCGCATGGCCTTCAAGATAAACGTCAATGATATTTCCGTCCAATTCCTGCTCAAAACTGTTTCTGCAGACATCGATGGTCATTGTGGCGAATTGATTCCAATTTGGGTCTTGATACATGTAGACGGGCTCTGTACGTTCCAAGCAAAACTCGTTGTCGCAAGGGCTGATTTCCACTTCGCAGCTTGTTTTGCCAAACGAAGATTCCGTGATTTTCCCGCCTTCATTCGTACAGGATTTTTCGAACGCCTCGATCATGTCGTAAATGTTGCCGAGCGCTCCGAAGCTGAACTCCGGCACCGTATTCGTTATTGTCTTCGTGACGACATTGCCGTCCATGGAAACACTGTATGAAATCGTGTCCAAGACGGTTTCGTGTTCTTCGCTGTCATATTCATGCTCGCAAACGGCAGATTCGCCAGAACCCGCGAAGCCAAAGAATATGCGCCCGTTTTCCAGTTGTTGCTTGTGGCACCACATGCGATCATTTGGATAGGCCTTATTGTCCGGGCACGGGGAAAGCGGTTCTACCGCAATGTCCTGGCTAAGTGTATGGGCCTGCAGGTTTTCAAGCATCAAATTGATTGCGACCGAGTCAACTTTCTTGGATGTATTGAATCCATCAATTGTAGTCCCCGTTTTACGGGCTTCTTCGTTCTGTTGCAGGCTAGAGACCGCATTCTCCGGAGCCGCGGCGTTCTCCGCCGAACAAGCGACCAGGGCAAAAGCAACGGCAGCACCCGCAATCGATTTAGTAATTGCTACGTTATTCATAATTTCCTCCTTGGAAAAGTTGCATCCCGCCACGGGCCGAGGGAGAGCCCCTGGCACCTAAGCGAAAAAGGTTTGTTTCAAATACTTCTTACTCTCGGCAGATTCCTATAATCTGCTTCCCGTATTTCTCCCAGTTCGGGTCGGTGTATCGCAAAGAATCAGCTATAGCAAGGCTATCGGCAACAGGCGTTATCTCGCAACGGTAGTACAACTGGCCTTGGGTGGCACTTTCTGTTTTCGTGGCGAATTCCCCATTTTCTTTGATACAATCATTTTTAAAATCGTTAGCAATCGTTTCTGCTGTCCCGAGGGTATCCGGAATAGCAAGGTCCTTCTTTATAAGCTTGCTCATGACGATGATAACATAGTCGTACCAAGTTTCGTCCGTTTCACAGCTGATTGAAGCGAAAGAAGAACTTTCATACTGCCGTAAAAGGCCCCGTTCCGTCCGGATTCCGTTCATGGTACTGGTCGATTGCGCAGATGTGTCGGGATCAGTTATAAACTTGGCATACGGATCCGAATTGACAGGTAAGTCCATCGGAACCGTATCCACCGTCGTTTCGACAACAAACGATTTCTCGCCCTGGAACCAGATCGCCGAAGCGCTGTCGACGGCGGCATCGATTTGCGCAGTAACGGAATTGGCCTGTTCATCGGTGCCGGCGGTGTTGTCCTTTCCGCAAGCAATCATGAGAGAGGCGACAAACAGGGGAACCCACAACACTGTCGCGACAGATATAAAAGTCTTAACGATTCTCATGGCAATCCTCCTATACCCTATCCGTCAGCGGGAAAAACTGCAAGTTGAGACGGTAGACTTGTTCAATTTTTTTGCATTCGTTCGCGAGTGCGATAATGCGTTTACGGCAATTGTTGACTTCCTCGCTAATCCGGGCGAACGTCTGCGCATCAAGCCCCATCGTGACACCCGAAATGTTGCGTTCACCTACATCAACGGAATCAATGGCTTCCTTGGCAAGGTCGGACATCTCGCGGTTCATGGAACGGAGCGCAAGCGGGATCGCCTCGGTCGAGCCGGTTATCGCCTTGTCTGTCTGGCGGTAGGTGTTTTCGTCCGTCTCTTTGAGGAAACCCGCCTTGGTCAACAGGGCAAGCGAATCGCGGACTTGCTGAGCCGTGAAAGCGTGCTTTATCTTTTTCGCCATTTCGCCCGGGAGTGCGCCCGGCATCAAGGGAGCAAGTTCACGGACAATGGAGTTCACCGCAGATTCATAGTAGGCAAACGTGTCTGCATCGATAACGCGGGCCTTTTGTTCCTTGGCAATACGGTTGAGTTCGGCAAAGGCTGCCTTTTTCTTTTCGTCATTTGTCGCATTCCCAAATTCCACCATCTTTTCGAAATAGGTGCGTTCGTAGCCGGTAAGTTTCATGGCGCACGCCACACGCGGGAGCCCGACACGGCTAAGAGACGATTTCCCTTCGCATACAAGCTTGAGGTACGACGGCGAGGCAAATCCGGCATCCTTCGAAAATTCACGCCACGTAAAGCCGGACTTCTTTTGTTCTTCGTAGAAGTCCCGCATATAGCGACGGTAATCTTGATATTCGGTTATCGGCTTCATAATTCGTATCCTTTCATCAATAATTTAGCCTAAAATCTTTCAAAAGTCAATATATGATGATACAAAAACTCAAAAAATTTAACAAAAATCACAAAAATTTAGTGTGTAGAAAAATTCAAAATTACGAATGATACAAAACAAAATGCAAATGATACAAGAGCTATGAGGTGCGAGGTCGCGACCTTCGGTCGCTTTGAGGTGTGAGGGAGTAGGAAGTAGACAGTAGGCAGTAGGAAGTAAACAGTGGTTGGTGGTTAGGAAGGGTTCTGTACTTAATCACAAATCACTTGATAAACTCACTGCTCATAGCTCACCGCTCATTGCTCGTGCCTGGAGCCTCGAGCCTATAGAAATTTGTCATTCGCAGGCGCATGACTTGTCGGCTCAGCCATGCCGAAACGCAAGCGTTTTGGCACGGCATTCGCCTTGGTTGTCATTGCGAAGGGCGTTTAGCCCTGAAGCAATCTCTAGATATGAGTTAGGGATTGGGATCTAGGATCTAGGGGCTAGGGAGAAATATCACGGCTTTGCCGTCTTATATTGACGCACGAAGTGCGTGATTCTTATTCACTAGCCCCTAGTCTCTATTCTCTAGTCTCTATTCTCGAGCCTACTCCACTCGTTCAAGTATGATCAGAGCGCGTTCTTGCGTGCTGTTGGGAATCGTATAGAAATGCTTGCCGACAATCTTGTAGCCAAAGTCCTCAGGGTGGAACACCTTGAGTTCGTCGGCTACAGCAGGGCCCTTCATAAAGTACACGCGGCCACCGACCTTGAGTGAATTTTCCAGACGCGGCAGAGTCTTTTCCATCCATTCGAAAGCGCGGCTGATGACACCATCCACGGGGAGCGTCATACTGCGGCTCGTGACCTTGTGGCCAAACACGTCAATGCCTTTGAGCCCCATCTTCTCGATAACCATGTTCAAAAAATTGATGCGGTTCGGGCGCGGTTCGCACAAAGTAAGGCGAATCTGGGGATTGACGAGTTTCAGCGGAATGCCCGGGAACCCGGCTCCGCTGCCCACATCGATCATGCGGGCGGGCCACTCAGGAACAAACGCGTTGATGAGCGTGCAGTCCGCATAGTGGCGTTCCACCATCGTTTCGAAAGCGTTGAGTCGAGTCAAGTCCTGGTCGTCGTTGTTTGCCCGCAGCAACTGGTGGAATTCCCAAATCTGCTCCAGAGTTTTCCCCTGCAGTTCCACACCGTAATAATGCAAGAGCTTGTCTAGCCCCGCCAAAGACGGAGTCACGCGCTTGCCGTTAAACAGCGGAAATTCCGTACGCGGAGCCTTCATGTGCGGGACAAAGTCCTTTCCCAACGCACTGGCCCCACGAGCGGGCCCTTTTTTCGACCAGGATGATTTAGCCATATGTAAAAAATAGAAAAAGAACGGCCGACCCTGGAAAAAAAATGCTTTTCAAATGTCTATAGACTCAGGAGGCAAAAAATTGAGTCTAGACATCCATAAACCGCATCTATCCATATTCACATTTCTCTTTGCGGCGGCATCCCTTTGCCACGGGCAATCCACAAGCATTGACGAATCCGACGTGTTCAACTGGTGGGACAACGGCATCATTTCTCAAGACGAAGCCGAAGATATCTTGAGCCTACTCGAAGAGGGAAACACGCAAGAGGCATGCGCACTCGCAGAAGTCTATGCGCAGGAAGTCTGTACCGACACAGAGGCGCCCCCACCCAAGAAAAAGACAACTAAGAAAAAAAGCACCCTCGAAGGATCCTCAAAAAATCCGGATAAAGACGCAGATGACGGAGCAAGCCTCACGCCACATGGCTACGCCCTGTGGAAAACCCGAATTGATTCCACAGGGAAACCCGCCAGCATGCGCAAGGAACTCCAAATTACATTTTACCGGTACAGGCTGCGCCTGGGTTCACAGAACCTGCTCACCTACCGGGCCCAACGCTACGAGGCGCACTTCGGCGACATATCGACACGCGAGCAGCACAGCCTGATTCCCATAGACACGCTCATGGGGACCGTCGCCTACTTCCCGCTAGGGCCATTCCTTTTGGGAGGCTCGCTCGATACAGCCTTGGCCAAAAGCGTCCACGCCGAATTCACTTACAGCAAGAACAACATTGCTGCCACCTACTGGAACATCCGCGAGAACAACTCGTTCGTTTTGCAGGCAACCACAAGCGAAGCAAATGTTGCCGCCTGGTACCAGATTCACCAAAGCATGCCGATTGTCAAAGTGCAAATACACTCGCGCGAGACGATTAAACAAGCACGGGAACACCAGCGGAACTATCTCATATTCTGGAACACCACGGCCTACTTCCACGGCACACAAGTCCCCGAATACTCGCGACTCAGTTCCTCCATCCTAAAAAACAAATTGTGGGCCTCGCAGAACATCACCCTATCGGGAACAGGGGAAACCAGAACAAAATTCGGCACTACCGCAAGCCTTTTCGCCCCCATCGATGCCGACACGCTAAGGGCACGTTTCAAGATTACCGCAGAGACCGGCCCAAGGGCAATCCACGCCAAGATCAGCGCCACCTGCCTAGATGCGACAACACGCTGCAAGCAAGACGATTTGGCGGGTAAAGTCATTTCGGAGCACGGCACTGAAAATGTTGTCGCAATAGACGCGGGCGTAAAAGTGAAATATAAGCACGAAAACGGCGGCCGGAGCGACTTCGGCAAACCTCGTGTGGAAGCGGGAATGGCCTACATCGAAAAACCGCAAAATCGGCTCCGAATGGCGGTCATTTTACCCAAAGGCGACCCGCGGGAAGCAATCACCTTGCACAACGAAGTCAAAATAAAGTCCAACTGGCTCGAATGTTCGCTCATCGTCGACTTCAAGCAAAGCCGTGTACAGGATATGCACCCCGCACGGGCCTACATCCAGGCAAAAATGGCGTTTTGACGCGAAAAAAGGCAAAAACCGTTCAAACAAAAGCGATGCGGTTACACATGTAAACAGAAATACCCCCCAACAAGGCACTTTACACCCACCAGGATATGTAATTTATAGTCAAGCATACATTCCCGGACGCTTCCAGGTCCCCTCCTTTACCTGGAAGCGTCATTTTTTTTAGTTTTTCAGTATGATTGCAACGATTTCTTTTGTCGCGGCGATTGTCGGCGCGATAACCTTTTTACCCTCTATTGCCTTGAATATTGCGCTCGGTTGTGGAGCACCCCTCGGTGATTATGCCATGAATGCCAAGCACAAGGTCGTCCCCAAGGAAATCCGCAGGGCGTTCATCGTCCCCACCGTGATGCAATTCGTGGCCCTGTTCATTCTGCTTTTCGCGGGGCGGGTCTTGCCCGAAATCATTCCCTACATGATTACGCGCATCTTCTGCTTTTTCTTCGCGCTGTACCTCACGTTCTATACGGCAACAGTCCTTTTCAGCACAAGCCTCAAGGAACGTACGGTCATGGGAGTTTTTGCAGTCGCCACGACAATATGTTTTTGGATAGTGGCGTTTGGAACGTTGTACTAAAAGGGATTAGAATCTAGGATCTAGAGGCTAGGGAGAAGATTCTTTTCACTAGCCTCTAATCTCTATTCTCTAGTCTCTCTTTAGTTAGTGGTTAGGAGAATAGAAGAGAAAAATGAATATGAATACTAAAAAAGACATTCAATCGGTTGTGCCGAAGCATAATTTCCAGGTGGACCTGGACCGCATCATTCGGCGACTGGAGCGCACCGGCGAGGTGCCGCACCTGCTGCTCCATGCCTGCTGCGCGCCATGCAGCAGCTACACCATCGAATACCTTTCGCAGTATTTCAAGATTACGCTCTTCTATTACAACCCGAACATCGCCCCCGACGAGGAATACCGGCACCGCGTCGAAGAAATCAAGCGTTTCGTCGCAGAATTCAAGACAAAGCACCCAGTCACCTTAATCGAAGGCGAATATAACCCCAAGAAATTCTACGACGCCGTGCGCGGCCTCGAAAGCGAGCCCGAAGGCGGCAAGCGCTGCCGCAAGTGCTTCAAGCTTCGCCTCGCCGAATCGGCCAGGCTCGCCAAAGAACTCGGCGCCGAATACTTCACCACCACGCTCACCATCAGCCCCATGAAAGACGCCCAGGTGCTGAACGAAGTGGCGCAGGAACAGTGCGATATCTACGGAATCAAGCGACTCCCCAGCGATTTCAAGAAAAAGGGCGGCTACAAGCGTTCCATACAGCTTTCGGCAGAATACAATCTATACAGGCAGAACTACTGCGGTTGCGTGTACTCGAAGCGCGATGCCGAGGCCCGTGACACCCAGAAGAACGAAGATACGGCCCCCTAGAACCAGTAACCGACTCCAACCTGCAATTTCAGCAGATTGTAATAATCTCCGCCCAGGTACTCTTCGTGTCGGTCGACCACCTTGGTGTGGTATTCACCATTTTCTTCCCTCATTTCGAATTCCTCGCGCACATTCGTGAGGCAGCGCCTATCCCCGTCCACTAGGTCCGTAAGCTGGAACGAAACGCGCAAATCCACAAAGAGCCCCGACGAGAATTCATGTCCCAAGCCCGCGGTAACGCCCGCTCCAAATTGTTTGTCATCGTAGCATCTTGAGGAGCGGTATTTCTCCGGCCTGGCGTCCTCCTCATGAGCCAGGAGCAAAACATCCACAAACGCACCCGCCTCGAGATAAAGGATGCGAGGAATGCGCCATTGCACCATCACGGGAATATCCAGATAAACAAACGAATTCACGTCATCGCCTTTCCAGCTTTCGCTGCCGCAACCCCAGTCACAATCCGCCGACACATTACCTTCTTCATATGCCCGAAAATCCCGATATTCCACACCCACGGCAGGATGCAGGTACAACTTCTGGCTTATCTTGTACATAACATCGAACGAGAGTTCACCACCAAGCCCGACAATTTCGGGATAGATATCCCGCTCCGCATCCGAGATGACAGAATTGACCCCAGCACCAAGGCGGGCTCCATAAGCCATTGTAGATTTTTCCGTCTTTTCTGCCAGACAGGGACTTACGAGCAAACACGCCATAAGCAAGACACCCCATCTAATTTTCACTTTTATCATTCTCTAAGGTTCCTTTTTGTCATTGACTAGATAGCCCACAATCAGACGTCCTTCCCTCGCATCCACATTAAGACCAAGGAATCTTTCATGATTGACACTATCGCAAGAGATTTCACCATTTACGTAAGTACACGGCAAAATTTTCCACTCCCGAATGAGTTTGCCAACGTCGGATCCGCAATCCACTATATGTTTTCTTTCAGGAGTCATTTCTATACAACCATTCATCTGGCTATTAGGGACAAGCATCATCGTGTTATTCCCATTTCTGAGCCCTACATTGAACGACAGCAACAAGGTATCCCCTCTAAAGCTATACGCAGCCCTCACATCATTGTCAAAAAGAATATTTTCATCACTCTGGTCCACAACGGTTTCAAGCGCAAGGAAAATGGAATCGCTATTTACATCGACTTGCATTTCCCCCGACTGCACCAAATTAGCATCGAAATAATAGTTTTCAATTCGGTAGTCCAAATACGCATCATCACGCCATGGTTCCACGTCAAAGCCAATAAACCTGTTGCGGCCGCTATTTTCACAGTTCAGTTCCCCGTTTATATATGCACACGGCAAGAACCTCCATTCGCCATCTAGCCGGCCAGCACCCGTCTTCATGCTGTCGCAAACTTGTCCATTTATTAATAGGCAACCGTTCAACGCACTCTCAGCGACAAGCATGATCGTGATTTCACCCGTTTCGGCACCCTCATTGAACGACAGCGACAAAGTATCCCCGTTAAGGTTGTACGCAACCCTCACCGTATCGTCAAAGGAGAAATTTTCATCCCACTTGCCCAAAATCTCATCATGAGGACATTCGTGATTGTTATTAAAAACAAAGACAAGAGAATCGTCAGTTTCATTAGCCAATATCTTACCACTCTGCGCCGAGCATGCTTTTTGATAGGGGGTATCCATCATTTCCTGCGGGTCCAAACCTGGAGCACTATCATGGCTCGTTCCAATCCAATCCTCGGTAAACCCGACACAACCGGACAAGAAAAGAAGGCCCATCACAGCCAGCATAATATTTTTCTTGAATATTTCCTTATTCATTTTCAGCATCCCCCTTCCGACTCAGCGGAAATAGTTGCAAATTCAACCGATAAACCCTATCGTATTTTTTGACCTTCGAAACAATATCCATCACATGCCGCCGGAACTTATTGGCTTCGTCCATGAGCAGCAAATAAGTCTTTTCGTCTGCACCGAAGGTAAGTCCCGAAACATTGCGTTCCTCCTTCGGAATCGTATCCAGCGCATCGGCCGCCAAGAGAGCAAACTGCTTTTGCATCGCCTGTAACGACATGGGGACAGGCACACCGCCATTTGAAATCCAACGATCCGTCTGCCTGTAATTCCCGTAGCAATCCCTTTCCAAAAGCCCAAGTCTAAGCATCCGTTCCAAGGAATTGCGCACCTCGCCCGCAGTCGCCTCGGGTATGCAGTTCTTTGCGATTTCAGAAGGCTTCGCCCCCGGCATAATCGGAGCCAGTTCGCGCACCACCAAGTTCAACCACGATCCGAAATATTCAACCGCCTCCGCTCCCACAACATGCACTTTGTTCTCTTTCGCCAAAAAGCACATTTTCTCAAAAATACGGAGTCGCGCCACATCGTCCTGCGCTTCGCAAAAATCAACCATCATGCAAAAGTAGTCCGCCTGGTAACCAGACAGGTTCATGGCTCCGGCCACCCTCGCCGCACCGACACGACTCAATCGAGTCTTTCCGTCACAGACAAGTTTCAAGTAGCCGGACGACGAAAATCCCGCAAGTTTCGTGAATTCGCGCCACGAGAAATCGGAAACCCTCTTGCGTTCCTCGTAGAATTCGCGCATATATCGCCGGTAATCTTGATATTCAGTAATCGGATTCATCGTCAGCCTTTTTCCATAATTTATCTATTTCATGAAACAAATAATGCTATTTTTTGCACAAAAATAGGCTTTTTTCTTCAAAAATTAAGCAAATTAAAATCTATATGAAACACACTGTTTCATATAGAGGCGGGCAGGACAAAACACCTGTCCACCGATTCAGGAATAAAGGATTTACTTGTTATACCCGACGGCGTGATTCAGCATCGGGATTTGCTTTGCACTCAGGCCCAGCAGTTTCTGGATTCCCGGACCGTCCATGCTGGCACGGACTCGCGTCGCGATACCTAGAGCAGAACAATATATCGAAATATTCTGCGAAACGATACCGGCATCGAAAGCGCCCATGCGTCGGAAATCATCCTCAGTCCCGTAGCCGCCACCGTCGAACTTGGACACGTCGCTCACCAGCAAGATAATCACCGGAGTCTTCATGCGTTCGGTAAACAGCGAACGATGGTCGCCCTTCACCACAAGGTTCATCGCATGTGGCTTGGGATCGTACTTGTAAACGTTCTTCTGGTCGAAAATGTAGATGTCGATATCTTGCTTGTTCAATGCAGACGGAGCCGTACGCATCCCCGACTCGGGCCGGTTAATCCCGTTGGCAGCCCAAAGGATATTCCCCAGGTCTTTCACCGGAACCGGACGACCGCTAAAGCTGGTGCCGGACTTGCGATTTGCAAAAGCCTGCATTACATCTCGGCCCACCTTCGTCGGTGGAGCGTCGAACTTGACCACATCGCCTACTTCCGCAGACAACGCCATCAAAGGCAACATTAGAGCCACAATAGGCAATAATCTCAGTTTCATAAAACCCCCAATTAAAAAGGAAAATACAAAAAAATATGCGAGTTCATCCCGAGCAATACAAAAAGAGTCCCTTGAGAGCGTACGCTTTTCGATTCAGGCACCCTACGAACGAGTCCGTCAAAATTTCTATCTTCTCCTTTATGTACGACCCGCGATTTTTACCCATCTGCAAAGAAGACCTGGACGAACTCGGCTGGGACTATGTGGACGTGATTATCGTGAGTGCCGATGCCTACGTAGACCACCCGTGTTTCGGGCATGCCGTAGTGGGCAGGCTTTTCGAACATGAAGGTTTGCGGGTCGCGATTCTGCCGCAGCCCAACTGGCGCGACGACCTGCGCGATTTCAAGAAACTCGGCAAGCCCCGACTGTTCTTCGCGATTTCGAGCGGCATGGACAGCATGGTGAACCATTACACCGCAGCCAAGCGCCTCCGCAGCGACGACGCGTTCACTCCCGGGAACAAGGCCGGGTTCCGTCCCGATTATGCGACGTACACCTACGCAAAGATTTTAAAGAAGCTCTACCCCGATGTGCCGCTGATGATTGGCGGGCTGGAATCGAGCCTGCGCCGCGTGACGCATTATGACTACTGGAGCGACAAATTAAAGCCGAGCATCCTGTTCGATACGCAGGCAGACCTCCTCGTTTACGGCATGGGCGAAAAGCCCTTGAAAGAGATGGTCAGGTTATTAAAGAAGGGAGTGCCGTTCTCTAGCCTGCATTCCATCCCGCAAACAGCCTATCTTGTGCCCAAGGGGAACATTCCCAAAAGCAACCAGTGGGAAGACTTGCGACTTGCGAGCTACGAGGAATGCACAGCAAGCAAACGCACACAGATGGAAAACTGCCGCAAGGTGGACATCGAATGCAACAAGTGGTTCCAGCACCGCGTATTGCAAGACGTTGCAGAACAGACGGTCGTGATCAACCCCGCGTACCCGCCTCTTGAATACGGCGAACTCGACGAAAGTTTTGAATACCCCTACGCCCGCGAGCCACACCCGCGTTACAAGAAGCGCGGAAACGTGCCTGCGTTCGACATGATCAAGTTCAGCATTAACACGCACCGCGGATGTTTCGGCGGTTGCAGTTTCTGCGCCATCAACGCGCACCAGGGCAAGTTCATCGCGAGCCGTAGCCGCGAAAGCATCTTGCGCGAAGTGGATTTGATTACCAAGATGGACGGCTTTGCCGGCACCATCACCGACTTGGGCGGCCCCAGCGCCAACATGTACAACATGCGTGGCCGCGACCAGAGCCGTTGCCAGAAGTGCGCACGAGCCAGTTGCCTCACGCCCAAGATTTGCGACAACATGGATACGCACCACAAGGAGATTCTGGAACTCTACCGCGAAGTGCGCAACCACCCGAAGGTGAAGCACCTGTTCATCGGCAGTGGAGTGCGTTACGACATGCTGTTGCAGGAGACGGATGACGAAGAACTGCGCAAGGATCACGAGGAATACGCCCGCGAACTTATCGACTACCACGTGAGCGGGCGCCTGAAAGTCGCACCGGAACACACAAGCGACGAAGTGCTCAAGCTTATGCGCAAACCGAGCTTCACGCTGTTCCACAAGTTCAAGGAATTCTTTGACGACGAATGCAAGCGCATCGGCAAGCGCCAGCAGATTATACCTTACTTTATCAGCAGCCACCCCGGGTGTACCGAAGCCGACATGGCGGAACTCGCGCTCGAGACAAAGCAGCTTGGATTCCAGCTGGAGCAGGTGCAGGACTTTACGCCCACGCCGATGACAATTGCGACCGAGATGTTCTACAGCGAACTTACGCCCGACGGAAAGCCGCTTTACGTGGCAAAGACGCCGGAACAAAAGAAAAGCCAGCGGCAGTTCTTCTTCTGGTACATTCCAGAGAACCGCCCGCAAATCCGTGCCACGCTTGAACGCCTCAAACTCGGAAAAATCGGCAGGTTATTGCTGAGCCGTAGCGCGATGGCCGAAGGCAAGGAATTCTTCCCGAGCAAAGAACGCGAAGAAAACGCCGAGTACCGCGAGCGCGAACAGCAGAAACGCGAACAGCGCTCCGTCACCATCGTACCGAAGAAAGTCGGCGAGAAGGGCCGTTGGGAAAACTCCGCCCGCAGGGAACGTCGCGCCGCGCAGTTCGGCGAAGCATCCGGCAACAACCAGCGCGACTTCAACCGCGAAAACCGCGACCGTCGCGAGGACAACCGTAACGAACGGCGTGAATTCCATGCCAACCGCGACAGCCGCGACTTCAACAAGAATCGCAGCAACAATCGCAATAACGGCGGAAACAAGGGCGGAAACAAAAATTTCTCCCCTGTGCAATTCAGTTCGCGCCGCCGCGGACGATAACCAAAAAATCTTTTACCGCACCGTCACAAGCCGCACCTGCGAACCGCTACGCACAATGTAACGGCCAGCACGCGGCACTTCCAAATTCACAGACGCCCCGTGGGCACGCATAAACGCAATGACATTCCCACGCATATCGAATACGGCAACAGGGTGATTTTCTGCCACGCCAAAAACGGTAATAAGGCGTGAAGACACTTCCAACCGTAATAAGGGCACCGCAGGCTTCAGCTTCAATAGAGTAATATCACTGTCTTGGCAACAAGGAAGCGAATCAAACTTAAGGGTGTCGAAATCAAATATCGGGTATCCACCGTGACGCGTCCAAATTTGGCGATCGGTTTCCGTCCCACCCGAAGTATTCAAGAAGGTTACTATTGAATCGCTCTGCAGTTCCGCAGTCGTCTTCGTGAGGTTCACAAGGGCGGATGTGTCGTAAGCAACACCGAAAGGAGCGATATTGGAAAGCGCTTCATCAAAAAACACGGATTCCTCTTGTTTCATGCTTCGTACATAACCGAAAAGCCCCCCAACAGCATCCCCCTTCACTTCGGGTGCAGCGCTATAAACATTGTTAAGATACCAATGCAGATTATCCGCTTTACCAGCAATCCCGCCAGCATAGCTTGCACCCTGAGCCAACTTGCCTTTCGCCTCGACCCGCCCGTGATTATAGGCATCGGCTATTCGCGCCAAATAGATGTTGCCAACAAGACCGCCGACATGCAGGGAATCCGAACTCGTCGCCGAATCCGATGTAATACCAGTCACGTTACCATAGTTAAAAGACTTCTCCAACGCAAAGCCATTATATATCGTTGGGCGAGACCAATAGCTCATCCGGCCCACGAGTCCCCCCACCATTGTCTCGAACGAACCTTCGGCAGTGACGTTACCATGGTTCCTGAGCATCGTAAAAGTTTCATCCTTATAAGCCGTCAGCCCTTCGCCCATAACACCGCCAACAAACAAAATCAATTCCTTTGCATCACCGCGGGCCTCAACCGAACCCAAATTCAACGCATTAATTACGCTCGCCCAAGCGCAATCACCCAGAATACCGCCAACATAAAGTAGAATCATCTGTTCGTTGCTTTGACACATTGCAGAAACTTTACCGCTGTTAAACAAATCCTTCAAATCCACATGCGTCCTGAGTTTCGTGATATCCGATTCATTAATATGCCGGCCAATAACGCCACCGACATAAGACGAAAAATAAGAAGCCAAAAATCCTGTACCCACTGTTGACGAGTTAATGATAACTTTGGAGGATACGTCCCCGTAATTCTGGAGATTTTCGGCATTGCCGACGAGATTACCGACAATGCCGCCGACATAGGCAATGCGGCTCGACAAATCCACTTCGACTTTTCCGCGATTGATACAATTTGCCATGGCAATGCCATCCAACACACGGGATTGCCCCACAACACCGCCAAAATTGGATTCGCCAAACAACCCCGTAACGTCGTTTCTGCTGTACACCTTGGCCGAATTGGAACAACCCAAAATACCGCCCGATGCAGATGCGGCTATACCACCTGCACTTGTGCCCGCACCGACCGAACCGCCGACAACGTTGCTGTTCACAATAAGAGCTGGGCTTTTCGCGGTCGCAGTCACGTACACGGCAATGCCACCGGCGGACACATTGCCCTTGACATCGGTGTTGTAGACATTCACGTTCTTGATAACCGCACTCAGCCTAGTGACAATGGAGGCGACACCGTTAATGGAATCGTTCGCAAAGGAACTGTTCGCAACATTCAAGTCGTGAATCTCGCCCGCGTCCGGGCCGACCGTTTCGAAAAAAGGTTTGTCGGCATTCAATCCGTAAATGGTATACCCGCGTCCGTCGAATTCACCCCAGAACGCTCCCTGGGCAGTACTGCGGCTCCAGAGCTTGGAGCATAGCTTGGACGTATCCGAACCGAACACGATGTCGTTTTTCAAGTAGGCGCGAATAGAGGCATTCGAATCTTGCGCCACAACTACAGAATCCAAAAAGCCGACGAGTTCCTCAGGAGACGTAATTTCGTAATAGATAGAATCTCCGCTGCCCACAGTTTTTGGAATCTTGGCGGAGCCATCCCATGCAGCAAAAGAGAACTGTGCGAATACAGCCAGCGCAAGGAAAAAGGAAAAAGAAAAGGCTTTACTCATTATCACCCCTTCTCCCAAGCACCGTTCTAAATATATACTCTAGATAGCTCTTTTGGCAAGACCCATCTAAGCACAAATTAAGAGCAAGCCAGCACACTCCACCACTCGCCGCTTTCGCGCTCGACTTTCACCTTGAAACCGGCTTCTTCGAACCAACGGAGAATGTAGTCCTTTTCGGTCAGGAGCTGGCCCGAGATGATGAGTTCACCGCCCTTAGCAAGCAAATCCTCAATATCGTCGCGCAGGGGCCAGAGTTCGCTACGGATCATGTTGCAGAGGATGACGTCAAATTTTGCGCCGTCCTTGAACGCATCCAAGAATCCGAGAATGCAGTCGCTCTTGTCGAAACCGTTGCGTTCAAAATTTTCGGCAATGCAAGGAATGGTGAGCGGGTCAATTTCCGTGCCCACGGCAAGCTTTGCCCCCAGGCGACGGGCGTACATTGCGAGGATGCCCGTACCCGTACCGATGTCGAGCACGGTTTTGCCGTTGAAATCAATATTTTCCATGAGAGTCGCACAACTGCTTGTCGTGTCGTGTTCGCCTGTACCAAAAGCCGTCTTCGCCTCGAGTTCAAGCACCACAGCCTGCGGGTCATCGGGCGTGAATTCCACCCAAGGCGGGCGCACCCAGAGATGCGGAGAAACAGACACAGGCTGTGCGCGGTCGCGCCACCACTTGTCCCAATCCTTCGCAGGCTCATCGCTCAGCGTAAAATGGTACTGCGGGAACTCGGCCACGATGCGGTCGCGTTCCGCCTTGTCGCCCGTATAAAAGCAAAAGTCCGTACGGCCTTCCGCCTTGGGGTCCAATTCCTCGAGCGTCGCCACACCCGCTTCAAACAGCAAGTAGCTCGCCAGTTCAAATTCTTCGGCAGGGCAGTAGCCCTCCGCCTTGTACCATGTATCGACTTTCTGCATAATCCAAATTTATGAAAAAAAATGCACCCCCCGACAAAGAAATGTTCTGCAACGCACTTTTTGCGTAGAAAATGTTATATTGATAACATGCTGTACATTCACCAGTTCCCTGACTGGACCCGTTTCCGGTTCGATTCCAAGGCCATCATCAACGAGCTCGGCCAAGTCCGCCTCGAAGAGGGCCGACTTTTGGGTATATCGGAAATGCTCGACGACGACACGCTCGAAGCCGAGACCATCGTACGCGACATCATCGCGACATACGCCATCGACGGGCAACAGCTGGACAGCGAAATTGTAAAGGAGCAAGTCAGCAAGAAAGAGAAGGCAGACAACGCCGCCTTCAGGAGCCTCATAGGCGCCATCCGGAATTTCCGCGACGACATTGACGAAGCCCGAATCCTAGGGTGGCACGCAACACTGGCCGGCAAGCCACAACGCCAGTACCGCAGCGGTCCGGGACAAGTTCTTTCGCGCACCGATAACTCGGTCGTGTTCGCAGGGCCCGGCCCGGAACGCCTCCCGCACGAAATGGGAAACTTCATAAAATGGCTCAACACGACGCAACTGGATTCCGTCCTCAAGGCGGCCATTGCACAATTCTGGTTTCTCACCATCCGCCCCTTCGACGAGGCGAACGGAAAAATCGCAAGAGCCATCACAAACCTGCTCCTCGCCCGTGCCGAATCCTCGGGACATCTGCGGTATTCGCTCAACGAACAAATCCTGAACGATATCGACAATTACTTTAAAATTCTCTCCGCAACGCAATCCGGCAACGGCGACCTCACGGAATGGATTCTGTGGTTCCTCAAGACCTTGCGCAATGCAATACGCGAAGGGCGCTCCGCAATAAAGCCTCACGCCGAAGCCGTCCGGTTCAAGGGCAAGAAAGGCGCCGAGGGCATACAGCCCCGCGCCCAGAAAATCGTAGATGCAGTCATTGCCGGAAAAATTCCGCAACCGTTCAAAGTCACAGATGTCGCCAAATTTACCGGAACAAGTCACGACAGCGCATTACGCGATATCCAGAAACTCATCGCACAAAAACTCGTCGCCCCTAGTAAAAAGGGCGGCCGGAGCACAAGCTACAGCCTCATTCTCTAGATTTTCCTGATCGTATTCTTGTCGATTGCGTTGAAATGGGAAAGTTGCCCATACACGGCCTGCAAAAGCTGCGTCGTGTTCGAATAACCATGGCCACTGCAAGCCGTCACAATTCCGCTCACAGTTACGCCCACCTCCGGGTGTTCCGCCCAAGAAAGGTGCGTCACCTCGTCGCGGAATTTCTCAGCACGCGACAACACTTCGATTTCCGAATCCGCTTGCATCACATGCACAAAATCGTGATTACCAAAATAAGCAACGCATTCGCCGCCACCCACCAAACCCATTTGGCCAATGAGACGGCCCACATCGCAAATCACGCTATCGCAGAAGAACGGCCCGTGCGTTTCCCGGATTTGTTCTATGTTGTTGACGCGGTACATCGCGATATAATACCCGTTCCGTTCCAGCCACACAATGTTGCCAAGATAATCCAACAAGTAACGACGATTGCAAAGCCCCGTAAGCGAATCATGCTTCGCCAAAAAATCCAGCTTTCCCACAAGGTTCTTGTTTTCTACGAGTTCCTTTTCGTAAGCCCCAAGCAAATAGCTCCCCAAGGCAAACACCCCTGACCCCAAAACCACAAGAGAAACTGCCATGTCGATGACTTCCATATCAGGAGAAATTTGCGTAACCGTCTGCGGGTAGGCATTGGCGACAAAAAAGGTTAGCAAGAAAACAATCAACGAAAGTACAAACAAAATATTCTTCGCCAAACCGGATGGTCCCAAAGAAAGGAGCAATATGCCCGCAACGAAATACAGGGGCATCGCACTCGAAAAACCGCCGCAAGAAAAGAACAACATCGGTTGCAAGAACATGCACAGGACCCCACACATTACCAGATGGCATGGGGCATAAAGGCGAGTTTTGTACGCAAAGGCACTCAATACAATAAACAATATACAACAGCTTGTCCCGACAACAACCGAAGCGAGACCCACACGTTCATATGCCGAAAGGACGGTTGACAAAAACCCGACAACAATGCACAAAACCATAATGACCCAGAAAAGCGTTTTTTCTAGGGAGTCCTGTTCGCTCCAGAATTTTTTCAGCCTTTTGATCATTCCTACCTGCACAGGTAAAAAGCCAATCTTAAAAAACCTTTAAAAGCATCCGTATATAAATGTTCTATAAACGCGACATATGCAACAAACTTGTATATAATATAATTCCTCAATATCACGTAGTCAAGTCTCACCATGGCGGCTCTATAAATTTTTCTCCTTAACCCCCTTTTCCCTGCGGTCCTCGGCGAATTGTTTTTTATATTATTATTAACAGACATTCGTCAACGATAGTCGTTTAAAAAAAATCAGATGGTATTATATGCAGGGGACATTTGAGCTAAATAATTTTTATTCACACGGAACCAATGTCTATAATCTAGATGGATTTGAGCCACACATTGTCAATACCGAATACTTACGCAATCTCGGGGTAAAAGCCGTTCCATCCAAAGAAACGCTACAAGGGCTCATCAGGGGTTCCAAAATTTTCATGGAGCGCATCAAGAGCAGGACAGTCATCCCGGTATCAAAGCTCACGATGGCATACATCGATCCTGACAAGGTGGAAACAGAAATTCACAACTACACGGGCCGCTGCCCCACACTGACTTTCGAGATTAACCCCATCCGCGGCTGCAACGTCGGTTGCCAGTACTGCCTGGTCACGGACGGCGTCCACGAACAGCATCTGGTCGCCTACGAGAACTACCACCTGTACGTGCGTAAACTCCTAGAAGAGATGAACGGGACCCCGACGCGCCCCATAACAGAAGAAGACATCCACAAGAAAAATCTTTTATTGCAAGACTTGGCAACAGCCATCGAAGAAGCACCCGAACGCAAAAAAGAAATAGAATCTAAAATCGTCGAAATCAGTCGCGGCAAGAACTGGAACCATTACTACTACTTCTCCCCCAAGACCGAAGCATTCCAAGAACCGACCGTGCAAACCGGCATCGCCCACCGCATCTTGAAAGAATTCATCGCTCATTTTGAAAAGTATCCCGATTCAAACGCAAGATTGTTCATCGCCTCAAAATCTGGACCCAAGCATCTGCTTTACAAATACGAAGGCGAAACCATCCTCGACCTTTTCGAAAAGCTCAAGGGCAAAATGCAGTTCAACACGAGCGTATCAATCATGCCCACGGAGTTCCGTAACTTGTTGGAACCTTACGCAGCCCCCATCGAAGAACGCCTGCAGTCTGTCAAGTTATGCCAAGAACGCGGCATCCAGGCAAATTCGGCACTCATTCAACCCATCATAATGCCGTACCTTACCGACGAGCACATCAAGGATTTTTTTGACAAGCTCCATAACGCAGGGATTGTCAATTACAAGCCGGAATTTCTCACCGCCTGCATGGAAAACCTCGCCATGCTGGGTCAGTGGCTCGGGCATTTCGACAAGAACCTGGAACGCGAGCTTTACGAAATCTATATCAAGCCCGACAACGCCGACCACAAAAAGCAACGTGGGCGTACGGCACCAGAAAGAGACCTGTGCATCAAGAGCATCCAAAAGATGATGGATTACACCCAAAAGCTGGGCATGACCACAAGCATCTGCTTCTGGGTTCGCAAACAATTGCACATCCCGACTACCCTCATTCCTATCGTCAACGCCAATGGTTTCCAATGCCTTGGTTACCAGTCTAAACTTTTCGCCAAATAAGAGACGCTCATGAACAAGACCTATTGGCAAGTTTGTCAGGAACTCTTCGGCGAAGGGAACGAATACTACCATCATTGGTATCACGAACGCCCCATCATCATTTCGCCCGAACGGACGCAGGAACTACGCCAATTGCATTGCATTTTGTACAAATGCATTGAATACATGGCAAATCACTATACCCAATTCGTAGACAAATACATGCCCCTTTCGCCCAAAGAAATGGAAATATTGGCTTACCAAAGCCAGTTTCCATTTAAAGCGGGCACTTACCGCCCCGATTACTTGATTACACCTGCAGGTGAATTAAAGTTATGCGAAATCACCTCCCGCTTTTTTGCGCATGGAATATTCATGTCGTACTATGCGGAGAGCGCCGCCGATGAATTCATCGCCCGCCATCCAGGCACCCATCGAGATTCCCGATTCGAAGAAATGATGCAATACATGCTCAAAATTGTCGGGGATAAACAAAAAATCTACGTCTTGAAAAGTTCAGACAAGACTTCGGAAATCAAGCTGTACAAACCGTTCTATGAATACTTTGGCAAGACCGTCACCATTTACGAAGCAGACCAAGTAGAAGAGAATATCGACAAGTGGAACGGCAACTTTGTCATCAGCGCATTAAACCAAAAAGATCTCCTCAGCTATTCCATGGATACAATCAAAGCAATGATTGATTCGGGAATGTACAGCGACTTCCGCACGATATTCCTATCGCACGACAAACGGTTCATGAGAATGTGGTTCGAAGACGATTTTACGGGCAACTTCTTGACAGCGGAAGAATCTCAGTTTATCCGTGAGCATTCCATCCAGACTTATGTTTGCGCCGAAAAAGCAGCCGAAGGCACAATGGCCGACGCTTATTTGCATAAGGACCATTACATTCTCAAGCACCATTGCCTTGGGAAAAGCGAAAAAGTCTATGCAGGGTCATTAACGACTGATTCCGAATGGAAAGAACTGTTCGATTCCGGAGCAACCAAGGACATGATTATGCAACCGTTCCTGGAGCAACGGAAATTCCCCACGATATGGGAAGGAACCCCATTTGACGATTACGCCTGCGGCATGATGCTTTGCGTTGACGACAAGTTCTTCGACTCAGGATTGTTCAGGGCTTCGAGTTGCCCAGTCACAAACAAAGTAGACGACCGGAAAATCTGCCCTGTCGCCACGAATTGCGATGAACTCTACCCTTACGGAGACCTGTTGTGATTATCGCCGGAAACCAACCGTATTTTATCCCCTATATTGCATACTGGCAACTCATGACAGCATGCGACTTGTTCTTGATTGGGGACGATTACGCATTCATCAAAGATGGATGGGTACAACGCAACCGGATATTGCGGCAAGGGAAACCAACCTATTTCGGATTGGAAATCAGCAAAATCAGCCCTAATAGACTAATCAATCAAACGGAACTGATTGAAATCAATTCAACAAAGAAACTGAAAGACCTCTATTACTGTTATCACTCGGCTCCGTTTTTCAATCGAGGATACAGCTTAATGGAAAAAATTTTCTCATTCCCAGAAAAAGACCTCACCGCATTTTTGGTAAACTCCATTGAAATCATCCGTGAATATCTGGGAATAAAGACAAAGATGATGTTCACATCGCAAATCGAAGGGAATTGCCGGTACAAATGTGAACAGCGCATTTTTGATTTTTGCGACAGATTAGGAGGCACCACCTACATCAACGCAATCGGGGGGCAATCGCTATACAAAAAAGACGAATTTGCAGAACACGGAATAGAACTCAAATTCATCCATTCCCATTGCCGCGAATACAAGCAACTAGGAGGAGCATTCGTCCCCGGGCTTTCTATACTCGATGTCATCATGTTCAATTCTCGCGAAGAAATCGCACAGATGCTGGGCGAATTCACATTGGAGTAAGAAAAAAATGCTAAACGAGAGCTCTTCCGGCGCGCATTTTGCGCAGCCCAGCAAGCCCAAAACGATAAATTGTTTTGCCATTCCACCCGCCAATTTCTACATTTGCACCCGAAAATTTAACGCCTTGTGGTCGGTAGAGGTTCAAGCAGATTCACTGTCTACTTCCTACTTCCTACTGCCTACTATTTAGAGGTAAACATGTTTCGTGAAGTAAAGAAAGAAGAAACCTTCCCGCAGATTGAAGAGCGCGTGCTCGGCCTGTGGGACAAGGACGAAAGCTTCAAGAAGTCGCTTGACAGCCGTCCGGAAACCGAACCGTACACTTTCTACGATGGCCCTCCGTTTGCAACGGGCCTTCCGCACTACGGTCACTTGCTTGCCGGTACCATCAAGGATATCGTTCCGCGTTACTGGACCATGAAAGGCAAGAAGGTTCCGCGCGGTTTCGGTTGGGACTGCCACGGCCTTCCGATTGAATCCCTGGTGCAGAACGAACTCGGTCTCGCGGGCGTTGCCGAAATTCAGAAGCTTGGCGTCGACAAGTTCAACGAAACTTGCCGCAGCAAGGTGCTCAAGTACACCAGCGAATGGAAGAAGACGGTGCGCCGCATGGGCCGCTGGGTCGACTTCGACAAGGGCTACAAGACCATGGACAAGAACTTCATGGAATCTGTGTGGTGGGTGTTCAAGCAGTGCTTCGACAAGGGCCTCATCTACCAGGGCTACCGCATCCAGCCGTACAGCCCGGCTCTCGCGACTCCGCTTTCGAACTTCGAAACCAACCAGGGCTATAAGGACCGTCAGGATCCGTCTCTCACGCTGATTTTCCCGATTAACTCGAACGAGCCCAAGTTCAAGGACACGAGCATCCTCGTGTGGACGACGACCCCGTGGACGTTGTACTCCAACTTCTGCATCGTTGTGGGCCCGGACATGGACTACAACCTGGTGGAACAGGATGGCAAGAAGTACTGGATTGCCGCTAGCCGTACCGCAGCCTACTTCAAGAACCCCAACATCGTCGATACCTGCAAGGGTTCCGAACTCGTGGGCAAGGACTACGAGCCGCTTTCCCGCATCTCCGATGCGTTCGTGACGCCGGACCAGCTGTCCCGCCACTACAAGATTTACCCCGCCGACTACGTGAGTACCGAAGACGGTACTGGCGCCGTGCATACCGCTCCTTCCTTCGGTGAAGAAGACTTCCAGAAGGGTGCTGAACTTGACCTCGGCCTTTTCGACCCGCTCGATACCGAAGGCAAGTTCACGGACAAGGTCCCGATGTGGAAGGGCCTTGGTGCTAAGGAAGCTGACAAGGAAATTATCCGCTTCTTCAAGGAACAGGGCCGCGTATTCAAGCAGGACACGATTGTGCATAGCTACCCGCACTGCTGGCGTACCGGCGTTCCTCTGATTTACCGCGCTCTCAAGACTTGGTTCTTGAAGATTGACGCGCCTGTTACCAGCAAGGACGGCGTGACCAAGACCCTGAAGGAATGGATGGTCGAAAACAACCAGACCGTGAACTGGGTGCCGGACCACATCAAGAATGGACGCTTTGGCAAGTGGCTCGAAGGCGCCCGCGACTGGAACCTTTCCCGTAACCGTTTCTGGGGTACGCCGATTCCGGTGTGGCTCTCTGACGATGGCGACATGATTGCTGTGGGTTCCATCGAAGAACTCCAGCAGCTCACTGGTGTGAAGCTCGATGACTTGCACAAGCACTTTGTGGACAAGCTCACCATTGAAAAGGACGGCAAGGTCTACCGCCGTACGCCTGAAGTTTTCGACTGCTGGTTCGAATCTGGTTCTATGCCGTATGCCAGCCGCCATTACCCGTTCGAAAACAAGGAACTCGTGGAACGCAGCTTCCCGGCCGACTTCATCGCCGAAGGCCTTGACCAGACTCGTGGTTGGTTCTACACCTTGACCGTGCTTTCTAACGCTTTGTTCCAGAAGCCGGCATTCAAGAACGTGATTGTGAACGGTATTATCTTGGCCGAAGACGGTTCCAAGATGAGTAAGTCCAAGCGCAACTATCCGGACCCGAACGACCTCATCGAACGCACGGGTGCCGACGCCATTCGCTTGTTCATGATCAACTCTGCCGCTTTGAAGGCTGAAGATTTGCGCTTCAGCGAAGAAGGCGTGAAGGGCATCGTGAAGCAGGTGATGCTCCCGCTTTGGAACGCTGTTGCATTCTTTGTCTCTAACCACAACGCCGACGCCGCCAAGGGCCAGCTGAACTGGAAGCCGGGTCAGGAAGTGAAGTCTGACAACGAACTTGACCGCTGGATGCTTGCAACGCTGCAGGATTTGGCCGCCAAGGTCGAAGTGGAAATGAAGGCTTACCGCCTGTACAACGTGGTGCCCGCCGTGATTGCCGCGGTCGATGACCTCACGAACTGGTACGTGCGCCGCAGCCGTCGCCGCTTCTGGAAGAGCGAAAACGATGGCGACAAGAACGCCGCCTATGCCACCATGTACAAGGTGCTCGTGGACTTCTCCAAGATTCTCGCTCCGTTCCTCCCGCTCCTCGCCGAAGAAATCTACCAGATTCTCGTCCGCGAAGTCGATGCCAACGCTCCGGTGAGCGTGCACCTCTGCGAATTCCCCAGCGCCGACAAGTCCCTGATGGACGAAAAGCTTGTGGAACGCATCGCCATGGTGCGTGGCATGGTCGAAATGGGCCGCGTGATTCGCGCTACGAACAACGTAAAGAACCGTATGCCGATTGCCAGCATGACGGTCGTTGCTCATGGCACCGAAGAAAAGAACGTTGCTGAAACGATGAAGGACTTGATTCTCGAAGAACTCAACGTTCGCGAAATGAAGTTCCTCGAAGATGAGACGAAGCTCGTGCAGCTCTCCGCCAAGCCGAACTTCCTCGCTATCAAGGCGAAGGGCCCGGATTACGCAAAGAACATGAAAGTGATTTCCGCTAAGCTGAATAGCCTCTCGGTTGATGAAATCAAGGCTTTGCAGAATGGCGAAACCATCAAGTTCGAATTCGGTGAAGTCGGTGCCGATTGCTTGATGCTCAACCGCATCGTTGCCGACGGCATGGCTGTGGAAGCCAACCAGCACTTCACCGTGGCTCTGGATTTGAAGATCACGGACGAACTCCGCCGCGCCTGCGTGGCCCGCGAACTCGTGAACCGCATCCAGAACCGCCGTAAGGACCAGAACTACGCTATCTCCGACAAGATCGAAGTGACGCTGTTCTCTGCAAGTGAAGTCTTCAAGCAGGCCGTTGCCGAAAACGAAGCCTACATCGCTGGCGAAACTCAGGCCGTGAAGATTGCCTGGGCTGCTGCTGCCGATGGCCTCGAAGCCAACGACGCCGACGGCGAGGCTTTCGCATTTACGACTGTAAAAGCATAGCTTGTCATTGCTCTGTGAGCCATGACGGCGTCGGTTACGAAATATCGAAACGTAAACGTTTCGCTGCTTCGTAACCTAGCGTGTCATTGCGAGGCTCCGTAAGGAGCCGCGGCAATCCCCAAAAGACTATGAAAACGCTCTTTCTTTGCGGAAGGGCGTTTCCTTTATTTGGCCTTTTGTTTTAAAAAGTGTATATTTATGGATGAGAGATCCTTGAAATGGACAGTGGTCTCTTATTCAACTGTATGGTTCTATGGGTATCCCGTATATTGACATGGATGAAGCAGAACTTGAACGCGACATCGCAAACGCTTTGGCTGCTTGCGGAGAGTCTAAGTGATTGTTGTCGCTGGTCCACGATAATAAATGAAGTTTGTTAGGAACCTGATTTTTGTTTTAGCTTTGCTTTTGCCGGATGTTTCCATGGCAACTGAATCGGCTTCAGCCAAAGATCCAGACGATGTAGAAGTTCCCGTAAAAAAGAAACCGAACTTCTTTATGTTCCAGGAAGACTTTTCCCCGAGCCTTTGGGGTGTTGCAGTCGGTAGTGGCCCAGGGATTTTTTCTGCTGGAGTGGATATAATATTTGGCCGGTCCAGCGTCTTGTACGAACCCGCAAGGCCGAAATCCGTGCAAGGGCCATGGCTGCCTCCGCACATGCTGATATGGATGAATCGAATTAGGTTCATCTACGATTATGATAATCACCAGCAAGGGGGCTTTTTCCAGCCAAATTTACGGTATTTAAGGGAAACGGGACTTCTCTTTTCGGTTATCGTGGGGCCCGAAATTGGTTGGGAAAAAGAAACAGGCTTTGAATACGGAGCGTCAATCCGTATAGGTGGTTTACCTTCGCTATTGGTTGCGAATTACGAACTTGGATATTTGGCAAATTCCCAGAAGTTCTACTTTACGCTTTCGTTCTGTATATCGCAGTTGTTTCTCGTGGCCATGTCCATTTAGACCCTATCTCCCCAAAGAGGATAACTCCACTAGGGACATAAATGTCCAAGTGTCGTTTAAGTCGTCCTGCGGACTCCCTCCAAGGTGACAATAGGGCTATTCCACAAATCCCGGAGGGGCGAAGGATCCAGACCCAAAACACTTTATCCCCAAAACCCAAATTCCGGGGGATATTATTTTATATATTCACAACCATGAAGTTTGTTAGGAACCTGATTCTTGCATTAGCCTTGTTCTTGCCGGGTTATTCCTTGGCAGAAGAAGATTCAGTTTACGCGCATAAGGAAAAAGCCTCAGATTATATACCACTGCCTCTTGGGTTAGAGGTAGGTGGCGGAAATATGTTCGTGGCTGGATTGGAGTGGTGGATTTTGCCTACTATGTTAATCGGTGCGCAAGAACGTCCCAAGGGTATAGATGGTCTGTGGGTTCCGAAATACGCATTTGTGTGGTCCATTCGCACTAGATATGTTTATGACTACATCGATCATGAACATGGTGTTTTACTTTATCCAAATATTCAGGGTCTATTTGTCGTTTTGGCGGGCGTTGCAGCAGGCCCCCAGGTGGGTTGGTTTTCTTCAACGGGATTAGACTATGGCGCATCCGTCCGTTTTGACCTTTTATCTCTACTAAATATTGAAGTTGGCTATTTTGCCAAAAAAGAAAATGTATTTGTGAACGCCATATTCACGATGTCATTTCCAAGAATCGGGATTTTTGACCCCTAACATTTGATATCGTTTTTTAATTTCATTTTTATTTTAGCTCAGGTTCTACCTAGCAAAAAACTTTATGAAACACCCTTGTATCATATTTTATTGACTGATAAAATTTTTTGTTAAAATTTGCTGTTTTTATTGCATAATCAGCATTTTTGTTTTATTTTTTTGAATATGAAGCCAATTACTGAATATCAAGATTATCGCGAGTACATGCGAGATTTCTATGCCGAGCGCAAGAGAAGTTCGTATTTCACTTGGCGGAAGTTCGCAAGTCTTGCAGGATTTGCATCTCCAGCATACTTGAAACTCGTTAGCGACGGAAAAACCAGCCTCAGCAAGCCAGGTATTGCAAAAGCAGCCCGAGCCATGGGCCTTGAAGGTTTTGACTACACCTATTTTGCCTTGCTCGTAAAATTCGGGAATGCAAAAAACGAAAGCGAAAAAGAAGCCGCGCTCCAGCAACTCGAACGCGAAGCACGCATGAACAAGATTCGCATTGTCGATGCCGACGCATTCCATTATTACGAGACCCCGGCCTGCCCCATCATTCGCGAACTCGCCCCCCTCATGCCAAACGCCTCGTTTGGAGAAATCGCCTCTAAAATAAAGCACGACATCACGGCCGTCCAAGTCCGCGATATCCTTCAATTTCTTGTCAAAGCAGATTTGCTCAAAAAGAACGACGACGGAACATACGAACAAACACAGAAAGCCGTCAAAGGGTCCAAAGAAACGATTCCCCTTGTCATCCGCACGATGAACAAGAAAATGTCTGAATTGGCAGTGCAGTCCATTGCCAAAGATTCTGCAGAAGAACGCAACTTTTCGGGTGTCACCATGGGAATAAACAAATCCGTTTATGACCGCATCACAAAAGAGATTGACATCTTCCGCAAAAAGATTATTGACATTGCAAACGAATGCCAAAAGATAGACCAGGTCTATCAAATGAATTTGCAAGTATTCCCTTTAACAGACAAGATTAACACCACAGAATCAAGGAAAGGCTAATGAATATGAACAAGACAAATTACTTCATCGCATTATCTGTAGCACTATTCTGGGCCTGCTCCGATTCGCCTAACGAAGCGGGAACTACAGAAATTGACAACACCGTGGCGCAGAACGACAGTTCTTCGAGCATCGCGCCCGACACCGGCAATTCGTCCAGTTCCGTCGGCGGCAAGCAACCGTCGTCAAGCGAGCAGCAATCCAGCTCAAGTATCAAAGAGAAGCCCTCAAAGGCGTTTGCCGCAGACACCAAGAACGGCATCAAGCTCGGCTCTTGCATCTCTACATTGGCAAGACGAACCTTCTTGGCAGCAGACATCGACGCGGCATCGGAAGAATTGCCCGAAGCGTACATCCTTAACGACGGTGAAGGGCATTATCAGGTGATGCTCTTGAACGTAAACGACTACTGTGCATTCGATGCGGACCTTTCGACAAAACGTTCCGGCGACACCTTGGATATCGAATATGGCGACCTCAAACATGTAACGAAATGCATGTGCAATAGCGATCACTGGTTCGACATCGAAGCAAAGAACAACGACATCGAATTCGTCCGGTTCAGCGGAAAGACTTACGAAGTCAGCAACAAGCCGGATCCAGAACCGTCAAAAGCAACACAGAACGATTCCTCCTCGACGCAAATCGATACCACATCAACGCAGAACGATACCACATCGATGCAAACCGATTCCACTTCGGCACAGGACAGTTCCTCATTTACGGACACACGAGACGGAAAGACGTACAGGACTGTAAAACTCGGCGAACGCATCTGGATGGCCGAAAACCTCAACTACGAAATAAAAGACAGCCTTGTGAGCAATTGCGACGAAAACGGGGGCTGCGACATGGGATTCCCAACCAACCGGCCGCAAAGCTGGTGCAACGGCAACAAGCAAGAAAACTGCGACAAGTATGGCCGCCTGTACAACCTCGAAGCCGCAAAAGTGGCATGCCCTCCCGGATGGAGCCTGCCCACAGTCGAAGAATGGCCCGAAAGAGGAAACGGCGGATACCCCGCATTCGTTGACTACGCCGTCGTTGGCTGGGGTGGCGGAAAAGACACATACGGCTTTACCGTTTTGCCTGCCGGAGAATACAGAGCAAGTTCGCAATCTTTCCTTGAGCCCGGCCGTTTCGCCTTTTTCTGGACATCCACTATAGACAATTTAAATCACGATTGTCCAACAATGATTCACTTCGGCAATGGTTCCGAAGGAATGGTGAGCGTCTGCGCCGACGACGAGAACGACGGACATTCAGTCCGTTGCGTGAAAGACTAAGTTCGGCATTGGACACAACAAAGACCCCGGCATTCCTGCCGAGGTCTTTAAGTTTTTCTACTTCCTAATAATTAAGCCTGCTTGCCACTCTTGCAGAATTCGTTTATATTTAATGACAGAGGCTTCTTATGGCTACGGTAACAATGGACATCCCTGAAGAAATCATGGACTTCATGGTGTGTGAAAATAAAAGCGACGAGCTCCGTCGTAATGCGTTGCTATTGTATCCTTTCATCAAGAACGAAACTATTTCGCATGGCCGTGCTGCGGATATTTTGGGCATTTCCAAATGGGAATTGATTGAACTTTACGGAAGCGAAGGAATCCCCTATATCGACCAGAGCTGGGACGAGGTGGAACAAGATGCAGCCAATATCACGGAGTGCGTAAAAACTTTGCAAGAAACGGACGAAGAGTTCGAACGCAAAATGGAATGCGGTTATGCCTATGCAAAAAGGAGTCCCATCAGCGGCTAGGTTTCCAAAGAAACGCACGGCGTGGAGCCGACATTCTCCAACCAAGGACTCTATAGCAAATATTTGCCATAATATAAAGGGGGAGGAGTCCCCCTCGCTTCAGCCCCGGCCCCCGCCCTTATAGTCGTTCCCTTCGGGAACACGGACACCCCCCCCCGGCCGGGTCTTACGCTACCCCCACTGCGGGTGCTCAGACGCCGCCCCGCAACGCCCGAGCTATTAATTCCATTCTTTCTTTCTCAGAGCCTTTAAATAGTTCTGTTTCAAGTCGCGCTTGTTGCCGAAGAAAATCATTTCGGATTTTGAGAAAAGATTGTTTTCAAGTTTCAGGTTCAAAAGTTCCATCGTGCAAATAAAGTCTGCGACCTGGAACAATTTATAATCAGTAGGCATCACTTTTCGGAAAATTGGGTTTGGCAGCAGTGCGTTGAATACAGACGACAAAAGCTTGCTTACTTCGACTTGTCCATTGTCGTAGTAGATTTTGACATCGTTGAAAGCAAGATAATCATCATAATGATTTCTAATGAACGAGGATATTTGCTTCGAAAGTTTGCCTGTTGCTTCTACAGAATCTTTGATGTGCTTTTTTTCGATGGAAAAACATTTGTACTGGATACCTACTGAACGGATAAACGCCATCATTTTGTTGAAAATGCGCCTCCGCTCAGCTATTCCCATGTCTTTATAAATTTCTTCCTTGCGGATAATTGGGCCGGTGTGGATGCAAAGATTCTCAAGTCCAAGATAGGACAGCTCGGTATCAAGGCGAAGAACATTTTCTTGAATGTCGACTTCTTGGTCATGGAACACCATTGTTATTATGTAATACGGAGAATGTGGGCTATATTCGCCAAAATCCCCCGACTCATCGATGAAAACACTTAGTTCCTTCAAGACTCTCTCCACAAAAAAGGCGAGGAACTTCCTCGCCAAAGATGGACCTGGGTCTTTCGACCAGCCCGGTTATAATATACCAATTTTTATTAGAAAAGTCAACATGTTGAGCTTCTTCCAGCTTGGAATAATCGTCTGGCAGTTTCAGATAGGGCGTTTTTGGCACAAAAACAGACGGCTTTGTAATTTTTCCGTGCGTCTGGGTTGTATTTAAGTTACGCGGATTCTCATCGTCAAGTAAATCCTATCTAGGCTGAAAATAAAAAAATCCCTAGAAAGTAAATCCTAGGGATGGTTAGGTTTCTAACTTGCGTTTTCGACCAAGAAAAGGACAAGCGATGAGACTTAACCGAGACATAAGATGCCAAATTAGCGCACTGTTGGTTGCCGGACATCAACAAAAAGTCATAGCAAAGCTGGTCGGAATTTCCGAAGGCGGACTCAGCAAGGAGATTTCCAGGAACGGAGGACGCAAAAAGTACGATCCGGACAAGGCAGACAAGAGGGCCGTAAGGCTCAAGCACAAAGCCCACATTCACTATGAGTATAGCGACGAAGTCTGGGCGGAAACAGAAGCCTTGATAAAGGAGGATTTGTCACCGGAGCAGGTCGTTGGACGCAGGGGGTTGGAGGGCAAGAAATCCCCAAGCGTTCCGACGATATACCGCCATATCGAGGGCAGAGAGGAATTCAAGCCCCACCTTAGGCATGGAGACAAGAAGTATCGAGAGCGGGGCACACCACAAGGGCAACCTGCTTACCGCCAACGATAGAATGTCCATGTTTTGCATTCTGGAACCACTACCGACAACGGAAAGGAGTTTGCCGATCATGCCCGAATTGCCCAAAGGTTGAATGTCGGTTATTACTTCGCCCACCCGTACCATTCGTGGGAACGAGGAGCAAACGAAGACATGAACGGCTTGATTCGCCAGTACCTGCCAAAGGGAACCTCGTTTGAGGACCTGACAAGAGAAGAGGTCAAGTGGATTGAGTGGAAATTGAACAATCGGCCGAGAAAACGACTTGGATTTCTGACTCCATTAGAGTATATTTCTAGGCAAGTTAAACAAATTTACTTGGCGACTTAAATTCGCCAATGAATTAAATGAGAATTTGTGTAAAGGATGGTTGATTTAAAGGATGGTTGATTTTTATAAAATGGTTCTTCAACTTCTGAGGGGTGTGTTGTTCCCCTTTCAATGAGTCGTTGTGGTGTGTTGGTTTTTGATTGATGACATTTTGACAATAATTATTCTAAAAAGAAGGGAGTGATAACAATGGAAAAAATCACTGATTTTGAAATGTTGCCAAGGTTTAAGTCTTTAAAAGAAAGTGGGTTTCTTTCTGTTCTTCAAAATTGTTTGGCTGAATTGCTGAATTGTGATGTACGTTTACAATGTAAATTAAGCACATACCAATCAAAGTTTAATCTATTTAAATGTCCTGAACGTACTACATATATAGAGGATGAACAGACTGTTTCTATAGTTGCTTGTGTTTTGAATGAAAAAAAAATAGTTTCATTAATGGGTGTTCGTGTTGTGGGATTTGCCGTTTGCTATATACCTTCAAAAATATTTGACTGTATTGGAAAGGGGCTAACTGCGTTGTTGTCAAGTGTCTATGCTAAAAGGAATAATCCTTTGATTTATGAAGCTGGAGAAACATTAATTAAAGAGATTATAACGACGTATGCCGCGAAGGGCAAATATAATGTTGATTACATAAAATTTCTTATAGCTTATGCAATAAAAATAAAAAGTTTGACTTTTGAAGGAGCCAATATTCAAACAGGTATGATTCTAACAAAATCTTTCCATTCGTTTAATGGAAAAAATATTATTGGGGATAAAAATCGTGGAGGTTTCATTTCAAAAAATGATAATCTGTTTAATTTAATAAGAAATGATGAAATCAATAAACGTTTATGGTACATTGCGGATGGTAAAACAAGTTTTTTTCTTTTTTCAAAAAAATTAGAGTCAAATTGTCTATATGTTTTGCAACATCGGGATTTGCCTTTAAAAGAATACATATCTCAGTATTTAATGACCAATACTTTGTCACAAATGGATATTCTTATTAGGGTTGTGAATCCCAATTATTTATCTGTGGTAGCTAATAATGTTGAGTTTGTTAATTTGGAGGGGGCTTGGCATGTACGAGACTACAATGCTTTAATAAAAAAACTTATGAATTTGCTTACTATGGAAGAAGATGTCCTAAAAACAATTTTCTTTTTTATAATTCAATTGTCACAAAAACGCAAAAGTTCAATTATTTTCATTCCAGAAGAAGATTCTGACTATGAGAGTGATTTGTCCTACGAAGGGTTGAACATTCTTGGCGAAATAAATGTTTCTGATAAAACATATACAAATACGTTGTTCAATATATTTACGAGTGATGGGGTTTCTATTATTTCGAAAAAAGGCTTGTTGTTGAAGCATGGTGTTATTGTTAAACAACGTGAATTGACTTCGCATGGAAAACTACTGGGAACTGGACAAATGGCATGTAGAATTTTAGGAGAAAAAGGTTCTTCAATAAAGGTTTCTTCGGATGGAAAGATTACTATCTACAACAAGAAACATAACATTGAATTAAAATTCTAAAATGAATGGAACTTGAAACTTGCTCTAGAGAAATAAAGGGATTTATTCTTTAATAAAACGATAAAGTTTGATAAACTTAAATAGCGCCAAAGAGTAGCGTTCTTTTCAGACTTAGTATAGTCTCGTTCTGAATATCTATGGCGAACAATTGCTGTTGCAATGTTTTTTTTACAACATTTTTTTACGTAAATAAAACGGAATATGGAAAAACTTTAGCTGTATTTTTTTTAGCAATTCAAAAAGACCTCGATTCATCACCGAGGCTTTCTTTAAAGGGAGATCCCCGCCTTCGCGGGAATGACATTCTATGGCTTATGCCTGCTTGTAGCTTTCCAGCGATTCCACGCTGAGGCTCTTCACAAAGTTGTAGTGCTTTGCGACTTCGGCTTCAGCGAGGTTCAGGTACACCTTCACGCTCTTGTCGAACAGTTCAGGCGACTTGGTGGCATCGCGGAGGAGCAGCTGGCTCATCACGCAGTTGGCGGCCATTTCGTACAGGTGACGGCTGCAGAGGTCGGTGAACTCGTTGTTGTTCGCGGCCTTCACGAATTCCACAGCTTCGTTGTACTTAGCGTCCATGGCCTTTGCGCGGGCCTTGAGTGCTTCGTATTCCGGGCGCACATCCTGGGCTTCGAATTCTTCGAGCATCTGGCTGTAGGTACCGGTGGTCACGTGCGGGAGAGCCGCAACCGTCTGCAACTGCGTCGTACCTTCGTAAATCGAAGTGATACGGGCGTCGCGGTACAGGCGCTGGCAAGCGTATTCGAGCATGTAGCCCGAACCGCCGTGAACCTGGATGCTGTCGTAGCTGTTGATGTTCGCGTATTCGGAGTTCATGCCCTTCGCGAGCGGAGTGCATGCGGAGGCGAGCTTCTGGTATTTCTTGAGTTCAGCCTTTTCTTCGTCGGTGAGCTTGCGGTCACGTTCGATGTCTTCGAGGCCCTTGTAGATGTCCACGTAGCTGGCGGTCAGGTACAACAGGGCGCGGCCTGCGTCGAGACGAGCCTTGATGTGGGAAATCATCTCGTACACGGCCGGGAAGTTCACGATAGCCTGACCGAACTGCTTACGGTCCTTGGCGTAGGCGAGAGCTTCGTTGTAGGCCATCTGGCTGATGCCCACGGACTGGGCGGCAATGCCGAGGCGGGCGCCGTTCATGAGGGCCATCACGTACTTGATGAGACCGAACTTGCGGCGGCCGCAGAGTTCAGCCTTGGCGTTCTTGTAGACAAGTTCGCAAGTCGGGCTTCCGTGGATACCCATCTTGTTTTCGATGCGGCGGACGTCAACGCCACCGTCGCGCTTGTCGTAGATGAACATGGAAAGGCCACGACCGTCGCGGGTGCCTTCTTCGGAGCGGGCGAGCACCAGGTGGATGTCGGAGTCGCCGTTCGTGATGAAGCGCTTCACGCCGTTCAAGTACCAGCACTTGTCCTCTTCGCTGTAGGTGGCCTTGAGCATCACGCGCTGCAGGTCGGAACCGGCATCGGGTTCGGTCAAGTCCATCGACATCGTTTCGCCGGCGCAGATGCGCGGAATGAAACGGGAACGCTGGTCTTCGTCGCCAAATTCATAGAGCGTCTCGATGCAGTCCTGCAAGGACCAGATGTTCTCGAAACCGGCGTCTGCAGAGGCGATCATTTCGTTGATGGCCGTGTAGGCGGTAATCGGGAAGTTCAGGCCGCCAAAGCGGCGCGGCATCGTGACACCGTTGAGGCCAGCCTTGCGGGTGGCTTCGAGGTTTTCGTAGGTCTTCGCGGCGTAACGAACGCGGCCGTTTTCGCAGTGCGGGCCTTCGGCGTCCACTTCTTCCGAGTTCGGGAAGACGGTGTTCGCGGTGATGTCGCCAGCGACTTCGAGCACGCGGTTGTAGTTGTCCATAGCGTCGGCAAAATCTTCCGGCGCATAGTCGAAAGCGTCCTTGTCGGCATAGCCCTTTTCCTTGAGCTCGACAATGCGCGGCATCAGGGAATTGCTTTCGAGGTTGAATTTAATCTCGGGATGATCTGTATAAAAATTCGCCATATCGCCTACTTATTGTTTGCCTTGTAATACTTGATCATCTTCGGGAGGACTTCTTCGACGGTGCCGTTGATCACGTAATCAGCGATAGCGTTGATCGGAGCTTCGGGGTCGGAGTTCACGGAGATGATGATACCTGAATCCTGCATGCCAGCGAGGTGCTGGATCTGGCCGGAAATACCGAAAGCGATATAGACCTTCGGGCGGACAGTCACGCCGGTCTGACCGATCTGGCGGTCATGATCGACAAAGCCCGCATCCACGGCGGCGCGGCTTGCACCCACTTCGGCGTGGAGTTCCTTGGCAAGTTCGAACAGCATGTCGAAGTTTTCCTTGGAGCCCATGCCGTAACCACCGGCGACCACGATCGGAGCGCCCTTGAGGTTGTGCTTGGCCTTTTCCACATGGCGTTCGAGCACCTTGACCACGTATTCCGTTTCCGGCACGTACTTGGCCACATCGTGCTTGATAACTTCGCCCTTGTAGTTCGGGTCCACGATTTCCTTCTTCATCACGCCTTCGCGCACGGTCGCCATCTGCGGACGGTGTTCCGGGTTCACGATCGTCGCGACGATGTTGCCGCCGAATGCCGGGCGGATCTGGCAAAGCTGGTTTTCGTAAGCCTTCTTCACGCCACCGATGCTCATTTCGAAACTGTCGATTTCGAGTTCGGTACAGTCGGCGGTAAGGCCGCTGTGCATGGCGCTGGAAATGCGCGGGCCGAGGTCACGGCCAATCACCGTTGCACCGAGCAAGCAAATCTGCGGCTGCTCTTCCTTGAAGAGGTTCACCACGAGGGCTGCATGCGGGTTGGTGGTGTAGGGGAACAGGCCTTCGGCGTCGAACACATGAACCTTGTCCACACCGTAGGGGAAAACCTGCTTTTCAATGCCATCGAGGCCCTTGCCGGCGCAGATGCACTCGAGCTGAACGCCGAGCGTGTTGGCCAGCTTGCGACCCTTGGACAAAAGTTCGAGGGAAACGTCAACGACGGTCGTGCCCTCAATTTCGCAATATACAAATACGTTATTCATAGGCTAGCCAATAATCTTCTCGTCTAAAAGTTCCTTGATAAGTCCTTCAACGTCGGCGTCGCTCGCGGTAAGCGTGCGGCTTTCCTTCGCCTTGAACACGATGTTCTTGACAGCCTTCACGTTCGTCGGAGAACCGGCCTTACCGATCTGCGTCGGGTCGGCGTCGATGTCTGCGGCACCCCACTGCGGGATGTCGAGGTAGGGCTTCTTCGCGATGAGGGCGGCGTACTTTTCGGCGGCTTCCGGAGCGCGTTCGGCGACGGCGGTCGCGTTCTTGAACTTCATGATGCGCTTCGCGTTGCGCGGGCGGCACGGAGCGGCACTGCCGTTCACGGTCACGACCAGCGGGAGCGGTGCTTCCACCGTTTCCACACCACCGTCGATATGGCGGCGGATCACGACCTTGCGGGCCTTCTCGTCGAGGCTCAAGATTTCTTCGGCATAGGTCACCTGGGTAAGGCCGAGCTTTTCAGCAATCTGCGGACCGACCTGTGCGGTGTCACCGTCGATAGCCTGGCGGCCACCAAGGATAATGTCATAGTCGCCGACCTTCTTGACGGCCTGGGCGAGCGTGTAGCTAGTAGCGAGCGTGTCGGCGCCACCGAGGGAACGGTCCGTAATAACGTAACCGCAGTCGGCACCGCGATACAGAGCTTCACGGATAACTTCGGCAGACTTCGGCAGACCCATCGTCAGCACGGTAATGGTGGAACCGGGGAACTGGTCCTTCAGGCGAAGGGCTTGCTCCAGGGCGTTCAGGTCTTCGGGGTTGAAGACCGCGGGCAAAGCGGCACGATTGATAGTACCCTGCGGCGTCATGGCGTCCGGGCCTACGTTTCGTGTATCAGGTACTTGCTTGGCAAGCACAACGATTTTAAGACTCATATATCCTTAACTGTTAGTGTTTAATTTGTTGGGGTACAAGATAGAAATTTTTTGAATTGCGGCCCAACTGCCAGTTCCAGTCGTTTCCGCGTCACGATGAAGTAAGAAAAGCGACACTTTTTTGTAACAAAGAATTTTAATCTTCCGAAGTCAAAGGGGGAAGAATCCCCCTCGCTCCAGCCGCACGCGTCTTCCGCTACCCCCTCTCCTAGGGGCACATCCCCTAAAACCCCTTTTGCCCACGCCTTTTTATTAAATTTTCAATGAAAAAATGGTGGCCCCAACCACCAATCACTAACCACAAATCACTTTATTATGTCCAAATTCAAACGCATTCTCTTGAAGCTCAGTGGCGAAGCCCTCGCAGGCGAAAAGGGCCACGGTATCGATAATACTATTCTCTCCGACATGGCAAGCGAAATCGCATCCATCGTCAAACAGGGCGTGCAGGTCGCGCTCGTGATTGGCGGCGGCAACCTCGTCCGCGGTATTTCCGCCTCCGCTGGCGGCATGAACCGCGCCCAGGGCGATGCCATGGGCATGCTCGGCACCGTGATGAACGGCCTTGCCATGCAGGATGCTCTCGACAAGCAGGGCGTGGATTCTGTGGTGATGTCCGCCATCCGTATGGAACCGGTCTGCGAATTCTTCGACCGCCGCAAGGCCCTCAAGCTCCTTTCCGCTGGCTCCGTGGTCATCTTCTCCGCCGGTACGGGTAACCCGTTCTTCACCACCGACAGCTGCGCCGCGCTGCGCGCCATCGAAAGCGAATGCGACGTGATCATGAAGGCCACCAAGGTCGACGGCATCTACACCGCAGACCCGGTCAAGGATCCGACGGCCACCCGCTTCGACGACATCAGCTACAAGGAAGTCATTTCCCGCGGCCTCAAGGTCATGGATACGGCAGCCGTTGCCCTCTGCATGGAAAACAACATGCCCATCTTCGTGTTCAAGATGGAAAAGGGGAACCTGACCCGCGCCGCCATCGAAGGCGACCTCGGGACGCTGGTCCACTGCTAAATCGGTTTCGAGAAACTCTTTTAAGCATTCTTAGTCATACCTATGCTACGTTCGAAGTACCAAGCGTTCACGGACACGACTTCCGAAAACGTCTTCAAGGCGAAAAAACAGGCGAACCCCATTACGTTGGTCGTGCTGGGCTATTTGCTCATCATAGCCGTCGGAGCCGTACTTCTCCGCTTGCCTGTCTCTACGCGTGAGCCCATCGACTTTTTGCAGGCGCTGTTCACGGCGACATCGGCCGTGTGCGTGACCGGGCTTTCTGTCATCGACATCAGCACCACGTTCACAGGGTTCGGTTACTGGGTTCTCGTCCTCCTGATGCAGCTCGGCGGTTTGGGTATCATGACCGTATCTACGGTGCTTATCTTGCTTGCCGGCATGCACCCGGGATTCAACCACCAGTCCGTCCTGCTTTCGAACTTCACGCAAGAAGGTAACGTCGACGCGAAGCGCATCCTCATGGCGGTGCTCCCCTTCACGTTCATCCTGGAAGCTATCGGTGGCGTTGTCTACTTCACGCAGTTCAGCAACATGGAACTGTACGACCGCATTTTCTGCTCTGTCTTCCAGGCAGTCAGTTCTTTCTGTAACGTCGGGTTCACGCTGTTCCCCGACTCGCTCATGCAATTCCAGCTCAACCCCGTCATGAACATCACGACATGTGTGCTTGCACTCGCAGGCGGATTCGGCTTCCTCGCTATCACGGAATTGCAGTACGCCTTCGACTTCAAGCGTCGCCGTTTCCGCAAGATTTCTCTGCATACACGCATTGCGACCTTCTGCACGCTCGTTATCGTTGCGGCAAGCATTGTCGCTTTCATGCTCACCGAATGGGGCAACACCCTCAACGGGCTCTCCTTCTTCGACAAGCTCCAGACCACGTTCTTCATGGCCTTCACGAGCCGTACCGCTGGTCTCAATACGGTAGACACTCCGGCCCTCTGCGCCAGTTCCCTGTTCTTCTTTATCATCATCATGTTCATCGGGGCTAACCCCGGTAGCTGCGGTGGCGGTATCAAGGTCACTACGGCAGCGGTCATCGGGCTCCTCGGCTTCAACAGGGTGCTCGGCCGCGAAAAGACCCAGGTCATGGGCCGCACCATTCCCGAAACCACGGTCGACAAGGCTGTGCGAATTTTCGTCGTGGCCATCGTGGTCATAGCACTTGCGACCATGGTGCTGCTCTGCACCGAAATCCCCGCAGGAGTGGGTTTCAACGAGAACGGCACGCCCTTCCTCAAGGTTTTGTTCGAAGTGGTGAGCGCCTACAGCACGTGCGGGCTTTCGATGGGTCTCACGGGCGAGCTTTCCACGGTTGGGCGCATCGTCATCTGTTGCGTGATGTTTATCGGACGTATGGGACCGTTGTTCCTCATCTCCGCCGTCGCCGGACGGGTCAAAAACACCACCTGGTTCGCCGAAGAAGATATAATGGTGGGTTAGGGATTAGAGACTAGGATCTAGGATCTAGAGGGTGGCTTCGCCGTGACTATTTACTCTAATCTCTAGTCTCTAGTTTCTAGCCCCTAAATTCTAGAGGGCGGCTTCGCCGCCATTATTCACTCTAGTCCCTAGCCTCTAGCCTCTATTTACTAAATTTCATCCCATGGCATCTAAGCAATACATCATCATCGGTCTTGGCAACTCTGCCATCTTCCTCGCCCGTCACCTGACGAGCCTCGGGCACGATGTGCTCGTGGTGGACAACCATCCCGAAAAGGTGCAAGACATTTCGAGCACCGTGTCGCAGGCCATGGTCGCCGACTCTACCCGCAAAAAGCAGCTTTCGAGCATCCCGCTGCAGAAGGCGGACTCCGTCATCGTCTGTATTGGCGAAAACCTGGAAGCAAGTCTCCTTACTGTGTTGAACTTGAAGGAACTCGGCGTCAAGCACATCATCGCGAAGTCCAGTAGCGCCGCCCACTCGAGCATCCTCGAAAAGCTCGGCGTCTCGGACATTTTCCACCCGGAACGCGACTCGGCCATCGCACTTGCCGAACGCCTGAACCGCCCGAACATGCTCGACTTCTTGCCGTTCATGGAAGGCTTCAGCATCGTCGAAGTCGTATGCCCCAAGGACTTCATCGGCAAGACTCTGAAGGATTTGAACATCACCCACAAGTACGGGGTGCAGGTCATCGCCATCCGCGACCCGCAAGAACCGACTCCCAAAATCGGTAACCTCGCCGACATCGTGCTGCAAGAAGACGACGTGCTCTTCCTCATCGGCCCGAACGACGCCCTCGACAAATTCAAGAGCTAAAAAGAACGGGCGCCCTATTGATTCCAATAAGCGCCCGCGCTATTATTTCCGGTTTTATCGAAACCTCCCGAACGGGAGGTTATTTTATGCGAATCTCTTGTGCAGGACCTTGATTTCCTGGATAAACGAAAGGTCCAACATGCTGACGGAATCTTCCTTGCTCTTCTGGATTTCCACGATGAAGGGAGCCTTTGCCAGGTGCAGGGAGTGTACCGAGAATACGATTTCTTCTTGCTGGGCCAAGCGCTTGTTCGGGTCCTTAATCTGGGCGGCCAGGAGAGTCCCCACCGTCTTCGCGTAGCGCAGCACCTTCACGAGGTCGAACGTATTCAACTTCTGGTAGAGGCTGCCGTACTTCGTCGAGTTCATCGTCGTCTGCAGCGAATCGCTATCGGCAGATTCCTTCAGGTCGTAGTCGGGCTTACCGGCCTTGGGCCAGGCCACGGCAAATTCCTTGCGCCATTCCTCGTCAGAGACAGGCTTGCGGTTGTCGGCCGAGCGGTTCACGAACGGGCAATAGCCAAAGTTCTCGAGGATGTCGAAGGCATAGCCTTCCTTCTCGGGATTCAGGATAAATCCGTAATTCGGGACATACTCCTCGACACATTCCATGAACTGTGCAAAGTTCGAAAGCTCCGAAAGAATTTGCTTGTTGTCAATTTTCATCAAGCGGACAGAACGGACGCGCACGCCATAGAAGGAGGAGTTCCATTCTTCAAGAGTCGAAAGCACATTCGCAGGCGGCTTGATCCAAGTGCAGAAATGGTCCACTTCGGTTTCGGGCATCCCGCTCTTGAGGCCTTCCAGGTAAACATCCTTGGCAAGCGTGAAGCAAAGCATGGTTTCGTCGTTCTTGACATTGGCGAGGCAAGCGAGCGTAAACAGCACGCGCGGAGAGGTCTCGACAGAAACGACCACGTCGAAGTTCGGGAGAGCCGAAATGCTCGGCTGCGGGAGCTGCACCGACGAGGGCGAAAGCCATTCCTTGCCGTTCGAACCCAACAGCACAGCGGAGACCTTCCCCTGCACCATGCGGAAGTCCACAAGGCCCAGGAGCCACAGTTCGCGGAGCGGGCGCGGCAGGTATTCCCACGGGAGCACCTTGTTGCGTTCGAGGATACGATACGACGGATCCATCACCCAGAAGAGGAACGCCGCCTCGGAAACGCTACGGCCGTTGTTCAAGGAACGGAGGAGCTGTTCCAGGTGTTCCCTGTCGCCATGGAAACGGCGGTTGAGCCACCAGTTCAGGATGTCCTGATGCAAACGGAAACCGTTCTTGCGCAAGAACTCGAGTGCATGTTCCGACGGCACGACAAAGGCGTCGTCTTGTTCGAGCCAGCCATTCTGCGTGAGGAACGAGAAGATGAGCATGAGCTCGTTCTCGGCAGCCTTCTCGCTCATGCGACGAGACATGGAGAACGCTTCGACACAAAGCATACGGCCTCGACGATGCAACGAGCCATTCGTATTTACACGCAGTTCCCTACGCTGGGCAAGGGAGAGGACAAAGCACACGTGCCAGTCCAGCATACGCCCAAAAGAAACTGCCGGCGAAGTCGTATCGAACTCGACCGTTTCGTCTATTTCGAAACAACCGACGAAGTTGGAAAAGCCCTGGTACACCGGAGTCGAAGAAGCAGAACGCCACAACACGAATTCGCGACACATAGACAAGAGGAACGTCTGCAAGTCGCGGCTCTTGTTCACCGGGATAGTCAGGCGCAGCTCGTTAAAAGTAAGGCCACGCGCACCACTATGATAAATCAGGTTCAGGCAGCGGCGCTGCCAAGCATCCATCTTCGAGAATAACGTGACAACACGTTCCCTATCACAAAAAAATTCCAATGTCTCGCTCAAAATAAGAGCGTTGTTCAGCAAGCCCTTCTTACCAAAGGCCTTGGCATGCGCAGCGCGAAGTAGCGGCTTGGACATGCCGTCAAAAAAAGCATTCAACTCAAGCATAAGCACCTTTTAATCGGGATGCCAAATTTAGAAAATTTTTGGCTCAGCGCCAAATGTCAGTCACTAGATGTACTTCTTCACGTCGTCCACGGAGAACAGGAATTTCTGTTTGAAATTCCATATCTTCTGGAACGTCTTCCCGTAGTGTTCGGTAACGACGCGATTGTCGAGAATAAGCACCTTTCCGGAGTCTCCCTCCGTACGCAAGAGTCTTCCGAGTCCCTGGCGCATTTCCATGTACGCCTCGGGCACGTAGTAGCTCTTGAAGGGGTTCTCACCGCGTTCTTTGTATTCGTTGCTGAGGCCCGCGACAATAGGGTCGGACGGGTTCGGGAACGGAAGCTTGGTAATCACGAGGAGCTTGAGAGCATCGCCCGGGAAGTCGACACCTTCCCACAGGCTCTGGCAGCCCAGCAAGCAGGCCCCGCGTTCCTTGCGGAACATCGTCACCAAACTGTCAAGCGAACCGTCTACATTCTGGCAGAGCAGGAGCTTGTTCTTCGAAGCGAATGCCGGAGCGAGGGCCGCCTGGGCCTTGAGCATCGCAGCAACACTCGTGAACAGCACCATCGTGTTTTCCTCGACATTCGGGAGAACTTCCACCAGCGTCTGGTTCATCGCATCGACGAATTCCGGAGCAGACGGCTTGGGCAGATACTTGGTAACATAGACGGAGCGACGGCCAGAAGAGACCGGCTGTTCGCTGTAAACGCGGTAGAACGGTTTCTTCGTAGAAGCAAGGCGGTCCATGCCCATGCGGTGCATGAAGTATTCCACGGAGTTCTGCACGGCAAGTGTTGCCGAAGTGAACGTCGCGGACTTGATCCACGAATAGAATTTTTCAGTCCACACAGATTCGAAATGGAGCGGATAGGCATACATCTTGAGCGTGTGCGGGTTAAACGGTTCTTCGAGGCAACAGACCCAATCCTTGCGGCCGGCCTTGGCAATGAATTCGAAATCGGCCATGTAACGGTCCATCTCGGCCAAACGGCCTTCGGCATCGTTCAGCAAGCCATCGACACTCTTCTCGTTGCGGATGTCGGCGAAAGCAGCGTCACTAGCGGACTTGACTGCTGCATAAGCATCCAAGAACGAAGTCGGGTCGACATCGTAATCTGCCTGGATGCCATTGGCAAACATGAGCCCACTGCGGGAGAGTTTCATCTTGCCAATCTTCTTGCCCAACTTCATGAACAAACGATGCAGCGCTTTCTCCATCTCGTTGAGCGAGAGCGTGAGCTGGTCCAGCTTTTCAACCGTGGCAGGCGATGCCTCCGGGAGGCGCGACTTGATGGATTCGATAAGCCCACCACGGCCATCGCGAGACGGCACAAGCGTCTTGATGATGTTACGGAACGTGAAGAACGAAATGGCACGGCCGAACGACTGGTTGCTTGCCGCAGGCAGGCGGTGCGCTTCGTCGAAAACGATATGCTCGTACGGCGGGAGGAGCGCAAAGTCGAGAGCGAGATCGGCAAGGAACAGAGAATGATTCACCAAAAGCAAGTTTGCACCCAAAGCGCGACGCTTGGCAGCGAGAGCCGGGCACTTCGCATAATGCGGGCACTTTTCACCAAGGCACGAAGATGCGTTGCTGGCGAGCTTGGACCAGAGAACCCTATTGCGGCCGACACTGAACGAGGCACATTCGTTGATGTCGCCGGTCTCGGTCGAAAGCACCCACGGAATGAGCGCCATGAACGAATCCAGTTCTTCGCCCAACAGGAGCGAAGACGACGAAGAAAGTTCCTCGAACTTGCGCAAGCAAAGATAGTTGTCGCGACCCTTGAGAATAGCCGGGATGAGTTTCCCGTTGTAGATTCCCATGAGCTGCGGGAGTTCGTTTTTCCAGAGTTGTTCTTGCAGGGCACGGGTTGCCGTGCTGATGACGACGCGTTCGCCGCTCACAGCCTTGTTCGCGGCACTCACCAAATATGCAAGCGTCTTGCCCGAACCTGTGGGAGCTTCAAGGACGCAAATGCCGCCCTTGTACATGTTGCGCTCCACGATAGAAGCATAGTCCTGCTGCATCTCGCGCGGGACAAAGTTTTCGACGAACATCGAAAGGAAACCGTTCTCCTTGAAGAACTCGCTCACACGCGGAGCCTTTTCTTGCGGGAGCGGAGCGGCTGCGGGGACATCGGGCAGCTTGTACTGAGGAGCCTTCCATTCGCCCTTGGCCTTCCCGAAAACAGATTCCCAGTCGGAACCTTCGCCAACACGCTTGAGCGCATCGACAAGCCACGGATCCATGGCAGAAATCTTTTCGAAGGCCATGACAAAAAGACGACCACAGGCATCGGCATCGGGCAGGGCACGGTGAGCACGGCTGCGTTCGATGTTCAGCATCTGCACGAGCGTATCGAGGCGGTGGTTCGGTGCATCCTGGTATGCAATGCGCGAGAACGTCAGCGAATCCCAGAACGGATGGTTCTCGTAGTCAATCCCCACCTTCTTGAGCGAGTTCTTGAGGAAACGAGAATCAAAGGCGGCGTTGTGCGCCACCAAGGGAAGGTCTCCGATAAATTCACAAATCTTGCCAGCAATGTCGGCGAACCCCTCGGCCGCATCGAGGTCGGCCTTGGCAATGCCCGTCAGGCATTCAATGAACGGGCGAAGTTCCGCACGGTCCGGCTTCACCAAGAAGTCAAGGGAATCCCCCGGCTTGCCTTTCACGAAGCGGACAAGAGCGACCTCGATAATCTCGTCGCTCTCAAACTCGAGCCCGGTCGTTTCCAAATCCACAGCAACAAAATCAGGAATCTTCTTCATTCTAACCATCCTTTATGGCAGCGCCGGCAATGGGGAGGCCACCAAGTCATTTAAAACGTTTTCGCCGTTCTTCACCTTGAGCGTATCGCCAAACGACCTCCAAGGTTTTCCGAAACGGAATGGGAATAGCGAGCCCGCATCGGGCGTGAGCTTGCCATCTTCGGCGTAATAGTAATCGATAAAATAGCTTCCTTCAACAATATCGTTGAAGGCAAAACTTCCGTCGGTGCCACAAACCGCATAAGAATACGTTTTTGCGTCAATGGAATAAAGGCGAACTTTCGCCCCCCCCTTGGCACCGGGAATTTTTCCGCGCAACATCGCCAACTTGAGTTTCGAGACCGTCTCGAAGCGCAGCAGGCGACGGTACTTCAAAGAGATGACGGTGTCACGGACGCCATTGCTGTCGGCTGCCGCCAAAGTCGTATCCTGGTAGCCTTGCAAGAAGTCTACCGTCACATCGGTGAGCCAAGGTTTCTCGTTAACCACAAGATAACGAATCGGGTCGATTTGCTTGATCTGGACTTCGGTCGTATCCTTGTTTATGGCGACAAAATATTTTTCCGTCATGGAATCCAAAACAGGCTTGTCGTAAGCGAACACGAGCGAATCGTCCGGGAAGGCGGCCTTGGCCTTGCCACGGATTGCCGTCTTGGATATCGAAGGAGGCATCGTGTCGCCCGCCATTTCTTGCCATTCCCAATCCAGTTCGTTACGCAGGGTGTCTAACGGACGGAACAGGGAATCCTTTGCTTGGGCACAAACAAACTTGTACGTTATCTCCTGTTTAGGCTTCTTGCTAAAGTAGAACCTGGGCTTGTTCGATGCAGCACCAAGGTACACATACGAAGGATAAAGTTCCGAATTGTCGGGACCGACGAGTTTGCAGTTTGTCGTATCGGCAAATGCAGAATCAAAATAGACCGGACGGGTAAACGTAGCTTCGAGCACCGAGGCGCCCGGCTGAGTCAAAGACGACAATTCAAGTTTTGTGGTATCTTGGTCGGCAAGCGGGACCCACAACGTGTCCGTCGTCGTCGAATCTAGAGACAAGTCGCCCGTCCACACGCCAACCAGTTCGGAACTCGCTTCGATTTTCTGGTTGCCGTTCGCATCCAGGAACGCGACAACGCGGTAACGGCCCGGTCGCAGTCCCGACAACACGAAGTTGCCCACGCTGTCGGTACGGGTGAGGAACAGCGGCGGTTCCTTGGTCAACATCGGCAAAGAATCTAGCGCATGAGTAACCGTGTCGCGGTACTTGTCCAAGTAGTGCCTGCCTTCGCGATCGGCGCCCATCAAGAACAGCCCTATGCTCGGGTAGACTTTCTTGCGAATCAGAGAATCGCTCACCAAGACACGCCCAAGAAGTTTCAAGGAGTCAATCTTTGCGCCCGTAGAAAACACAAGCTGGAAGGGGGTGGCGAGCATGTTGCCATGCAGGTCCTTGATACCTCCCGCAAAAGTCACCGTGTATGTCGTACCTGTATCCAACACAGCCCGCGACGTAAGCACGAGCGTCTTGCCACTCACTTCGAAGCGCATCTTCTTGTCTATCGGCGGAGAGATTGAGACAGCGCTACGCGGCACCGACGCATTGATCCACTCATCGAATTCCAGCTTCACGAAAAGTTCGTTCGGATGGTTCGTCGTATTCGGCGCCGGGTACACAGCGGCGACACGGGGTGGCAACTTGTCTTCGGGGCCACCACCGGGAGCCACCTGCGTCGCGCAGGAGAGCAACATCGCCATTCCGGCAAAAGCGAATACGAGAGGGAAGAACTTCATCATCAATCTATCAGGTCGATAATCTTACCAATGCGCGTCCAGCGGATCCTGAAGGGCAGGCGCCACCAGGTGAAGGGGTTGCCAAGCGCGAACGCCTGGTCGTCGTTCTCGAAAGAGAAGTAAAGAACAAAAGCCTTAGCACGAATATTGCGGAGCGTGACGAAGCCCCAATAGCGGCTGTCGGCGGAGTTGTCGCGGTTGTCCCCCATCATGAAGAACAGCGGAGTCTTCACCACATAGCGGTCAATCGGGTTCCCGTCCACAATCAACTTCTTGCGAATTTCAAAGTGCGGCTTTGCAGGCGCAGCAGAGGAATCTGTCACTGCGGCCGAAGAGTCCGCCAAGGTATCGGCGGCAAGCCGTGCATTCAGCTGCGCTACATTGCCCTCAAGGTCTTGCAACTGGGCACCTTCGAAAGCCATGTAACTCACGCGACGGGTAAACGTCCCTTGCATTTCTTCGGGAATCACGACTGGCAAGAACGCAATTCGTGCATAGTCCCTGTAAAACGCGAACGGCATCTTCCCGCGAACCGTATCGCCCTGGTTCACGCGTTGCAGCACAAGCTGGTTACGTTGGAGTAAAGCATTCAGCGTAAAGCCACGCTCGCTCTCGACCGGAATGCCAAAGTCCTCGAATTCGTAATTATTCGCCTCGACACCATCCTTCCACAGCGAGATATCGTATTCCACGCGGGAGTCCGGATTTTCCTGCACCACCACGGAACGCAGCCACCAAAGCTGTTCGAGCGAAAGAGAATCCACATACAAGGTATCCCCGACAGACGGGATCACTATCGGGCCGCGCTCGTCACGAGGCGAAGATGTTCTGTGCGAAGCCGTCCACTTGCCCTTCGCAGGGAGAGTCCGTTGCCACTCGCCATTCACGGCAAGCACGCCATTGTGGACCTGGAGCGTGTCGCCGCTTACCGCGACGCAGCGCTTGATATAGTCCTTCGGGCCGTCGGCATAATGCACCAGGTGAGGCTGGCCGTCTGCCGGTTCGTGGTCCCAATACACATTACCGAACATGAGCGCGTTGAACATGTGCGTGTAGCGCGCCGGGTTGTTGTCCGGATATTCGGGTTCGCCCGGGTAACGGAAAATTACGACATCCCCGCGTTCCGGGAGAGCATAGCCCGGGAACTTCTGGTTCGTGAAAGGAATCGGCGAGCCATACGTAAACTTGAGCCCTAAAAGGAAATCGCCTGTGAGCAAGGAGTTCTCCATGGAGCCGCTAGGAATCTGGAACGCCTGGACCACATACTGGATGACGATAAGGGCTAACGCAACCGGAACGATAATCTCCCTTGTCAGGGATTTCAAAAACTTGGGTATCGAAAACTGTTTCTTGTCACTGTCCATCAGGAACTCCAAATTAAAGGTTCTTCACCTTCTTCACAAAATTACGGCTCACCATCAACTGCGTATGGTCCTTATCGCGCAGCACAACGTTCAAGCGGCTTGCATCGGTCTTGCGCATCTCGGCAATGTAATCGATAGCCACCAAGTGCGCGCGGTGGATTCGCACGAACACACGCGGGTCGAGCCGTTTTTCCAAATCGACCAGGGGGGTGTCGATGATGTAGCGGTTATTCATCGTGTAGACCGTCGTGTACTTTTCCTCGCTCTGGAAGCGGACGATTTCGTCGACATTCACGAGCAAGATACGGTCCCCGATTTTCACCTGAATCCGTTGCATGTACTGGTCGTCGTTATTCACCATAGCACGGAACTTGTCCCACGAGAAATCTCCCGGCATCTGCTGTTCCGAAACCATTGAAGAAAAGCGCTTGCGCAACTTTGCGACCGTGGCCTCGAAACGCTCCGGTTCAATCGGCTTGAGCAGGTAATCTACGGTATTCTCTTCGTAAGCGCGGAGAGCAAAATCTTCGAACGCCGTCGTAAAGACAATCAGCGGCATGTCGTCGTCCATGTCCAGGGCATGCAACACTTCGAAAGCGTTCATGTCCACCATCTGAATGTCCAAGAAAACCACGTCAGGGACAAGTTCCCTAATTTGCTCTATCGCCGTTGCCCCCGAAGAGGCTTCGCCAACAATTTCAAACTCCTGGGAATACGGTTCCAACAGGGAACGCATACGCATGCGGGCGAGAGGTTCGTCGTCAACAATGAGGACTCTACACAGCATAAACTACTCCGCGGCCTTTTGTGAACCACTCGAATCAGGAACAGCCTTCATCTTGGGCATGGTAAAAATACGGATAAGTTCGTACTTCAATTCATCCTCGTTCAAATAAGGTTGACCGCTGCCATTCAGCAGTTCAAGGTTGCCCATGCGATTACGCTTGAAATTCCAGTTGCGCCATTTGGGTAAAGAGAGCGTGATAATGCTGTCGGGACCGACTTCGTACTTTCCCTGCAAAGTGTCCACCGCCATCGTGTCCATGACAAGCGTACGGATTGCCGTAACCCCACTATCGGCAGCAAAAACGGCGCGGACAATGAGAGCCTTGCAATTGTCACAGGGGAACTGCCCCGAATACTGCCCTGCCAGTTCCGAAGGCACTTCTACGTGCGGCAATTGCGGCAGAGGTTCCGACTTCTCCTCGGAGCAGGCAAACAAGCCCAAACATAAAGCAAGCACAACCAATCTATACTTCATCATGGGGAAAAATGTAGCAAAAATAAATTCGGAACTTAGGCTATCTTATACATCAAAAGCCTTTTGAATAGGCTATCCTGAAGCCCACTGTGACACCATGGTACAGAGGGTCCTTCTTGTCGCGTTCCTTCGGGGCAATTTTTGCAACTTTATCGGTCCAGCCGCCACCACGGACACACTTCGATGTCCCTGTCGATGGCCCGACGGGGTTCTCCTCGTCTTTTGTGGAATAGCTGTCGTACCAATCGTTAACCCACTCGGCAACATTACCGGCCATGTCGTAAAGTCCATAAGCATTAGGGATGAACTGCGCCACCTCCGTAGGCCCTTTACTTTGTCCGTAATACGCATACTCGGAAGCCGGTTCGCTTCCCCAATAGTTCGCCGATTCGTACACTCCTCCGTGCGCAGCCACTTCCCATTCCATTTCCGTCAGCAACCGGATTCCCTCAACGGAGTAATCAATTTTCAGGTCTTCCAAGAAATTCTCATCGCCCACAGACTTGTACGTATAAACCGTATCCAGGCCGACTTTTTTGGACAACGCATTGCAGAATAATACCGCATCGAACCAAGAGACATTCACGACAGGCAGGCTATCCTTCTCCTTGTCCTGATTAGGTAGCGAGCCAACCACTTCTTTATACAACTTCTGCGTCACTTCCGTCGTCGCGATATAATACGAAGAGACAGAATACTTGATTGTGCCACGATTGAGCATCATTGACGGGATGTAGACAAATTCTAGACCTTCCGTAGAATCACTGAACAAAGAATCACCGAACAAAACAAGGACTTCAACTTTCAAAGAATCCGAGGGCTCAACATCCTTAGGTTTATCTTTGTCTTTTTTGGAATCCTTTTCCCCGTTGTCATCGGAATCGTTGCCTCCGGCAGAGCCATAATGAGCATCTTCGTTAGGAGCAATCTCTACAGCATCGCCACCTGCACTACAAGCAGTAACACAGGCCAGCGACCACGCAAGCACCGTTCCAGCCCAAAGGCCCATTGACCATTTCGCAAGAGACATCTGCACCCCCTTAGCGGACAATTCCCACGCGGAACACCTTCTGCTTTGTCTTTCCGCCTTCAAACTCGACCTTCAGGCGAGCCGTGTATACATCGCTGCCGAGCGATTTCAAATCCAGATTTTCGGACTCGTTCCGGCCGGCATTCAAGTCACTCATTTTCTTCTTGAACACGCACAGGCCCGTAATGTCGTACAGTTCAAACGTCGCTGTCTTGGCCGGAGCACCGATTTCAAAGCGAGCCTTGGCCTTGCCATCTTTCACCGGGTTCGGGTACACAAAGAATTCGGTAATCTCTTTCTTGGCTTCTTTTTTCTTCGCTTCGTCCAGGCGGCTTGCGTCAAAGAATCCCGTACGTTCGTTGCCACCCGACGGGAGCGTCCATGCTGCCACAGAAGAGGCCGCATTCTTGGAAGCCTTGCGCAGGCGGAATGCAGACATATTCTCCCGATGCAAAGCATAAATCTCCGGGCCAGCCGATTTCTTGTCGGGAACTGCATTCGCAACAAAAATGCTCATGGGCTGGATCGTGCCAAGCGAATCCAGCATTTCAAGGCTACCTGCCGCAAGCGGGAACTGGCCATTCACCGATTTTCCCTTGCCCGTGTAAGCATAGACAATGCCGTCGCTGCTCGGCACAAGGATTTCGGGCGTATCGTCACCATTCACGTCGACAAGCAGGGGGTCGCTGAAGAATGCGTACACAGGACTGCCGCGAGTAATCTTCACCGGGAACCCGCCAAGAGGCAAGCCCGAACGATCGAGTGCGTAAACGAGGTTATCTCCCAAGAAGACAATTTCGGGGTAACCATCACCATTGATATCGCCCATCGCAATCCCGGAAGTTTCATGCATCAAGCCGCTTGTGCCTTCGCTGCCGCGCTTGTACGTTTTGCTCCAGTTCAAGCCCTTCTTGGATTCCACCACGCCAGCAGCCGCTACTGTCCCGCGGCTACCCACGGCAATCACATCGACAACACCGTCACGGTCCAAATCAGTGCATGCCAAGCGGAACTTTTCCTTGCTCTTGCCGTTCAGCTTTATTTCGCGATCCTGGACATAAATTGCGCCCTTGTCTGTCACGTAGGCAAACAAATCCTTATTGTCGGAGCTGCCGCAATACGCCATATCAACGACACCTTCGCGTTCTTCTGCCAGCTTGAGTTTTCCACTAGCCTTGTCAAAAACAACGATTCCCTTTTCGGTCGCCAGGCGGACTTCTCCCCCGACAACCATCGGCCCCGCACTCGCCGATTCAATATCAAAAGACTCTTGCATCGGAATTCCGCTCGCAAAGGACGTCTTCACGAACTTTCTCCTGTGCAGGCTATAAACATCCTTGCCATCGCTTGCCATGCCCACCAGCGGGCCATAACTTGCACCTACGCGATATAGCGGAACCTTCTTCGTCGAATCCTTCTTCGAAATTTTCGGCAAGGTCACGACCGTATCGGCATCGAACAACGTATCGCCAAGGGCATTGAACACCTGGAGCGTCCCGTCCATAGCCCCCACGACAAGCAGTTTTTCGCCCTCGTTTTCAGGGTCATCGACAAACACAGCACCGCTTACGGCACTGACAAGCCCGATGTTGCGCGGGAATTGTCCTCCCGTGATACTTCCGTCATCGATGCTGACTGTCACACTGATCACAGGCGCCGCATAATTTATCACGCTATCGCCCATAAAGGCGTTCGCGGTCTTTTCTTTGCGAGCTTTATCTGGCATGCTCACCGTAATCTTGATGCCAGTATAGCCACCCTGCGTCGTCTGCGTGTTGGCATAACCCGTCGGTTCAATCGTATTCACGACTTCGAACTTCTCGCCCGATTTGCCCCCAAAGCGCTTGTGCGGCAACAAGTCCGTACCGGAGCCATAATCGTATGTGTCACGGCCGAGCGCATTCTTGAACGTTTTCCCGATACTCAAGATGCCATCCGCTTCCACGAGCGAGATTCCGAACAAGTGGTCGCGCAAGGTATCGCCTTCCCAGGCGTTCGCATAACCATGCTGCAAAGTTTCACGCAGGTACCATTCGTTCACTCTCCATACGGTAATACCGCTCGCCGGGAGGCCTGCATCAAACGAACTCAGCGACAGAATAATCCCGCTGGCCTTTTTCGTATTCTTTTTGCACTTACTCTTGACGCAAATGCTGTCCAAGAAAACATTGCCAATGCTATCTATTGTAATGGTATCCTTCCAAGATTCATCATCTGCAGAAGCCGCTCCGAGTTCAATATAGACATCGCCGTTCTTCTTCAAGGAGCGCTGGCGATTTTCTATGAGCAGGTATTCGCTTGCACTCAACGGGACTTTCACGATTTCGGTCCCCAGCCCGCTACCCGCAGCTGCGATATCTACAGTAACGCCCTTGCCCGCTACCGGGCGCACTTCCTTGACCGAGCTCCAGCCCATGTAGGCACGATTCCAAGCGTTCGGCAAGGCCGGCATAAACCCGTTACCCGCGACATACCCGGCAAAATCCATCACGTCGAAATTACCCAGGCGAGAAATGCCCTTCGACACATCGTAAGTGTCGGGCATGCCCAACTCACGGCCAATCTGGTTCACCAATATTCCGTTGATACCCCAATTCAACCCGTCTTGCGATGCCGTCTCGCTCATGACCATAATCGTCTTGAGCGTATCGATGGTGGCATCCTTGAGCACAAGACCAGTCACCACCGAAGAATCCTTTTTCAGTTTCTTCCCGTACGAATCCGTTTCCACCTTTTTCACGGCAACATAGTTAGAATCCTTGGAGAGATATTCCCAAAAATCCGGTGAGACATAGTAGTCCATGAAATCGCCCGGAGTATCGGCTCCGTCGGTTCCCATAGAACCACCATCCACGAGCTTGCTTGCACCCGCATGGATAATCATATACACGCGTTTCGTGTTCGGGTTCTTGGGCAACGGTTCCTTGAACGGGGAATCTTTGGAACTATGCGCAGCCATCACTGCATCGTAAACAAAGGAGAGGTAGTCGCGGGCGCGGGCCTCGCCATACGCCGCCAATTTTTCGCCCTTCATCCTCTTGGTTCGGTTATAGTCGATAATCGGCTTCTTCAGTTCGTAAACCGTCTGCCCCGACGATGCCCTGGGGAAAATTTCGGCACGGATAGCCAGCTTGCCGCCACTCGCCGCCTGGTAATAGGCATTCGCGAATTCAAAATGCTTTTGCCAATATGCAGCCGAATTGCGCATTTTCACGGGGTCTAGGCTGTAGACCTCTTTGTTCTTCAAGTCCGAGCCGAACGTGCCATCCCCTGTCGTGAGGGAATTGTCCGGTTCTTCTTTCTTGAACTGGACCAAGAAGGCATAAACCTCAAGCGTGTCTGCCGCAAAAACGGCAGAAGAAAGCATGCAAAATAAAAAAGCGAGAACGAATTTCATCATATGTTATCCAATCTACAAAAAAACATTACTCGATACGCCGATAACTCTTAGGAATATTGAGGCGCCAGATACCTAAGCCGAACGTTTGCCTGTGTTTCACGGTTTTCACGTGAATTTCCAGGTATTTCTTGCCATTCCGTTCAAATACGACATGCGCGGGGATTCTTGTCCCTTCGAATTCCTTGAACCCGTCAAACTGGATTTTCTCCACTTTTCCGTCCCGGCCAGTACGGCTTATCCAGGCGACATCCGCCCCGTTTTTGCCATAGCTGAACTCACGACCGGTCGATTCCACCGCTTTCCCGTCGCCCAAATCCTTGTAGCCATCGGGCAGGAGTTTTCCTTCAAAGACGGAGGCCACCTGGTGAATATGCACCAAGGGTATCGTGCTGTCGCTGAACAGCCCCACCATGTAACCGGCGCCCTTCACGTACATTTTCTCTGTCGGGAAAACGACTTGCCAGCCTTCTTCCTTCCACAGCAAACTCGCGACACCAATACCCATCGTCCCCGTGAGTTCCATACGGTAACGCTTCCCCGGTACAGAGAAAAGCACCGCGTCGAACTCTTGTTCCTTGCCCGACTTGTCGAAAAGGGCGAATTTGAATTTCGCCTTGAGGCTGTCGGTCACCGCGACAACCGGAGCATCGCCTACAGCATCTGCTTTGCGCACTGCATTGGAACCGGAGCAACCGCAAAGCGCCAAAAATGCAAGTACGGCGCACAGGAAAAAACGATATGCCAGAGAAATCTTTTGTGCAGCCCCGAACATAGCCGCCTACTTTTTAGTGCCCGAGAAAAAGGCCTTCGCTTCGGGATGGTTCGGGTTCAATTTGAGCAGAGCCTTGTACGACTTCGTGGCTTCGGCCTTCATGCCCAGCGCCACCTGGATGGCACCGATATGCTCCCAGTACACGGCGTCTTCGTGCATGTTTTTCTCGTTAATGAGCAGCATCACGTCGTAGGCCTGTTTGTAAAGTCCCTTCCGGTAAAGTCCCCAGGCCTTGGAATCCAAATACGCCTCGCGCGCCGGCGAATTGCCTGCCTTGTCGAGCGCCTTCTGCACAAGCGCAAGCCCGCGGTCCACATCGGTTGCAGAGCGGTTCATGTCGATAAGCGAGTAACCATAATAATTCATGATCTCTGGGAAATCCAGCCCCGACGATTCCGGCTGCTTGAGCAAAAGTTCGAACATCGCGAAAGATTCGTCGTAACGGCCCATGCGCTCCAAATTCATCGCCATATAGACGCGCGTTCCCATGTCCGTAGAATCGGCAAGCAAAAGGCTTTCCCAGAAGAGTTCCGCCCTCTCGCGAGCCTCTTTCGCATAAGTTTTCATGGAATCGTTCGCGCTGGCGTTCTTTTCGATATCGTTCGCCTCGAAGGTATAGATGCGGGCATAGGCGTTGCGGAACTGCCGGTGCATGCGGTTCGCCTGTTTCCTCATCTCGTTCGCCGACGCCGAATCCACGCCGACCGGAGGATTCCACTTGCTCCACACCGCCAACAGGGAATCGAGCATTCCATAAGCCTTCTTGTATTCGCCCACATAACCGTACGTCATCGCGAGCATCGGCTTTTCGCCACCCATCGATGCGGAATCAGCTTTCTCGGCATAGAACACCGCATTCTTCTTGTCGTTCTCGCTCAAGGCAATGCTGGCAAGCGCACGGTAAGCGTTCGCCACATAAACCGGCTGAGAGCCGAGCTGTTCGGCGGCCTCTTTCAAGTGGACCTTCGCACTGTCCAAGTCCATCGCGATATATTCGTAGTGGCCCAGGAAATTTGTCAAAATAGGAGTGCGAACAGAATCTGTATAATATTTATGCTTCAGGAACTTGTAAGCAGAATCCCTGTTCTTTTCTGCGATAGTCGTCATCACGCCGACAATAATTTTTTCAGAGACAACATCGGACGTCATGACCGTATCGGCGATTGCACGGGCCTCACCGAGGCGTTTTTGCAAGAGCAAAATTTGCACCATCTGTTGCAGCATGGCCCTGTCCCCGTTGGCGTTGTAGGCAGCTTCGAGCAAGTCCACCAAAGCGGAATCGCGGTGCATTTCGGCAAGCAACGTGAACTGGCGTTGGAACAGCGAAGGCATGTAGTTCACCTGCGGCAACAGTATCCCGTACACGCGGACAAGTTCCTTCTTGTCTTTCACAATTTCCAAGAACAAGCTGTAGTCGTAAAGCAGAGCCATGTCCTGGTAATGTGCGGAATCAAGACCCAAGTTAAAATACTTCCGGGCGGAATCGGCCGTACCCTCTTTTACATACAAATGAGCAAGCAAGGCATAATGGCGGGCAAGTTTCTTACCCTTCAAGCGGTTCGCCTGCTGGGCATAGACCAAAGCGAGAGAATCGTCACCGCGCATCGCGATCCTGTCGGCAACTTCGAAACCGAGGTAACGGTTGCCCGGGTCGGCTTCGTAAGCCTGCATCATCAACGCATCGGCCATATCGTGCGCACCGCGCATTTCGAGGTTAACCGCTTGCAAGTACGCCGCATGGGCGACATCCAAATTCTGGGGATATACAATAGTATCGTGTTCGGACTCGTCTGCCTGCGCCGCAGCAGGTGTTGCGGCAGAAGGTGTTTCGGCAGACTTCTTCGCAGGTGCAGAACTGCACGCACTCACCAAAAGTGCGCACGCTGCAAACGCTACGAGAGTACCGAACAAGCCCTTCATAACCCGTCCCTAGTCAACAATGACGAAATTGATCTTGGTGTCCGGCGGGAGATAGTCCCCGTACTTCGGGAACGTTTCAAGGACCGTACCGGGAGCATAGCCCCTATCTTCGGGATCCTTGACGCGCTTGATCTTGCCCACGACAAATCCAAGAGTCTCAAGTTTCGCATACACGTCGTCTAAAGGAACGCCCTCGAAGTTCGGGAGCAAAATCTTGCCCTTGGTCGCACCGGCCGAAATCACGACCTTCACGGTATCGCCAATGCGGACCTTGTCACCCGCACCAGGAATCGTGCGGATTACGACGCCGCGCGGAATGCTCGCGTGTGCGCCCTTGACAATCTCGCCCTGCACAAGCCCTGCGCGGGAAAGCGAGATGGCAGCCTGTTTCTGGCTCGTTCCGCGGAGGTCCGGGATAACGACTTCGCGTAGCCCGAGGCTCGGCGTGAGTTTCACCGTGCGGCCGACTTTCGCTTCGCGGCCCGCCTTCGGCATTTGCACAAGCACCATGCCAGCCGGTACCTGAGCACTGTAACGGCCTTCTTTGACCCATTCTGCCTTGAAGCCAGCCTCTTTGAGAGCCTTCTCCGCAGCGGCCTGGTCCATGCCTTCCAGGTTAGGGACAATTTCTGTACTGGTCAAGTGCCCGGCAAAAACGGGCATCACAATCTTGTCTACAATAAAAGCCAAAAAGATGAGCGCAACGGCCCAAATCAGAAGTGCCTTGACCACAGGGCGTCGCGTCAGCTTCGCCCAGATAGCCTTTAGTTTATCCATAATTAACCCTTGGTTGCCCTTTCTTGCAACATGTCTTCGTCAAAGATCACGATGTCTTTTCCGGTCATCGCGATAGCGCTCGTCTTGACGAGCAACGAGCAAATGCGGCTCACAGTTTCGCGAGTCGTACCGGACATGTCGGCCAGCTGCTGCTGCGTGGGGCGGTTGTGGATGACCGTCACCATCTTGCCATTGTCTGTGTGGATGCGCACGCCGCGTTCCTGCATGAGGTTGAGGAGCGTACCGGCCACGCGACCACTCACCGACATCGTGGAGAGCGACCCGATCTGGCGGTTCGCCTTGCGCAAGCGCTTGCTCATCTCGCTCAAGAGGCCCATCGCAATTTCCGGCGACTGGCGGATGAGCGTGAGGAACGACTCACGATGGATGATGAGGAGTTGCGCGTCAGTGACCGTGCGGACCGAAGCGGACCTGGGTTCGCCGTCAATCAAGGACATTTCACCGAAGAAGTCTCCGCGTTCGAGGAACGAAAGAATCGTCTCGCGACCATCGACGCCGGTCATGTAGACCTGCACGGAACCGGAAGCGATAAGGTACAGCGCCTGCACCGAATCGTCACCTTCCAGAACCACAGTCTCGTCGCGAACGAAGTTCTGGGCGACAACCAAATTCGCGAGCATCTTGAGCTGCTCCTCATTCAGTTCCGAGAAGAGTTCCACACCTTTCAACAAGCCAAGAATAGATTCGTTCATATAAATCTCCTTCGGTTTACAGGTTACTAATCTAAATCTACAACAATACTCTCGTCGCGCTTGGCACCGATAGACACCATGCCTATTTTCACGCCGACCAATTCGGCCATGCGGTACAGGTACTTCTTTGCGTTTTCCGGGAGTTCGTCAAACTTGCGGCACTTGCTCGTGTCCACCTTCCAACCCGGCATGTCTTCGTACACCGGAGTGCAGCGACCGACCTTCGACAGCTGGTTCGGGATAAAGTCGAGCTTTTCGCCATCGCACATGTAGTGCGTGCAAATCTTGATTGTGTCGAACGTGTCGAGAACGTCGAGCTTCGTGATAGCGAGGTGGGTCAGGCCGTTCACCACGGCAGCCTTGCGGACCACCGGGGCGTCGAACCAACCGCAGCGGCGGTTGCGGCCCGTTGTCGCACCAAATTCGTTACCGATGTTGCGGAGCTTGTCGCCTGTCTCGTCCAAAAGTTCTGTGGGGAACGGGCCGTTGCCTACACGCGTCGTGTAGGCCTTTACGACGCCCACCACTTGGTCCAGCACCGTAGGACCGATGCCGGCGCCGCAGCTTGCGTAGCCTGCGACCGTGTTGCTCGACGTGACGAACGGGTATGTACCCTGGTCCACATCGAGGATGGTGCCCTGGGCACCTTCGAACACAAGGCGCTTGCCTTCCTTGACAGCCTTGTAGAGCATCTCGCTCACGTCGCGCACGAACGGCTTGATTTTCTGGCCGAGTTCGAGGTAGTCCTTGATGACCTGTTCGGGGTCGATCTCAGGCACGTCGTACATCACCTTGAATTCTTCGTTGTGGACCTTCGCCATCGCCTCGACACGGGGGCGCAGTTCGCGTTCGTCCATGAGGTCACCGACGCGCACACCAATGCGGTTCACCTTGTCGCTGTAGCAGGGGCCGATACCGCGACCAGTCGTACCGATTGCAGCCTTGCCGGCCTTCTTTTCTTTAGCCTTGTCGAGCGCAGAGTGGTACGGGAGCACAACGTGAGCGTTGTTGGCAATAAACAAACGGCCTTCCGGGTTGATGCCCTTAGTATGGAGGTCCGCAATTTCGGCGAGAGTCTGCACCGGGTCAAGAACGACACCGTTGCCAATAACACAAATCTTATCCGGATGCATGATGCCGGACGGAATCAAGTGGAACACAAATTTCTTGTCACCGACCTCGACAGTATGGCCGGCATTGGCACCACCTTGGAAACGCACGATGATATCAGCATCGAGCGTCAAAAAATCAACAATCTTGGCTTTTCCTTCATCGCCCCACTGGGAGCCGATCACAACACGATTTGCCATAATTCCTTCGTTTTATTCCTCATATTAAAAAGGGAAACTCCAAGGCACCTCCCAGGAGCCCTTTTTCGCCATAAAGATAGCAATTAGTAACTAGAAGTCAGAGGTTGGAGGTTAGGATAAAATCCCCAAAAACGCGGAAAAAGCGCGATTAAAGGGGCGTTAGCTTGGACATAAACCATTTTTGGAGCGAAAAACAGTCGCGGGGCGTATAAATAGCCCCAAAATCCCCCGCTTATACGCCCTTTTTAGATTACAGATAAAATAACCATAAAAAGAGCGGCATTATACGCCCAATCGTAAGAAAAAACGTCCTCATGATTAGAATTTGGCTTATTCAGCCACAAAAGCCTCAAAAAAATTCATCCATTAGCGATTTTTATATATCAGCGCATAATAGAGAAAGAAAAATCCCCGCATAGAAGCGGGGATGACAACGATGGTTAGAGATTGCCACGGCCTTCGGCCTCGCAATGACAATCGAGAAGCGACCCGCGACGTTCTCAGCCTGCGACTTGCGACGCTCGCGATCCGCGTTTAAACTTTTACGGAACCTCAACAGAATCCAAAATCTTCTGCACGACGGTTTCGGCGGAGACTTCTTCTGCTTCGGCCTCGTAGCTCAGGATAATGCGGTGACGGAGCACTTCCATGGCGACGGCCTTCACGTCTTCCGGCGTCACGTAGGCACGGCCCTGGATGAACGCATGAGCCTTGGCAGCCTGGGCAAGGCCAATCGACGCACGCGGAGATGCACCCACTTCCACAAAGCCGACCAGGTCGCTACGCTTGATGCTGCCCGGATCGCGGGTCGCAAGCACGAGGTTCACGATGTATTCGCGCACGCGTTCGTCCACGTACACCTGCTTCACCATCTGGCGGGCGGCGAGGATGTCTTCCTTCGTGGCAACAGCCTGCGGCTGACGGAGTCCCGCACCGGCGACGGCGTCGAGAATCTTCATTTCGTCGGCCTTGTTCGGGTAGCTGACCTTCACCTTCAAGAGGAAACGGTCTACCTGGGCTTCGGGCAGCGGATACGTACCTTCCTGCTCGATGGGGTTCTGCGTGGCAAGCACCAGGAACGGTTCGTCCAGCTTGAACGTCTCATCACCAATCGTGATGTGGCGTTCCTGCATGGCTTCGAGGAGGGCGCTCTGCACCTTCGACGGAGCACGGTTGATTTCGTCAGCGAGCACGAGGTTCGTAAAGAGCGGCCCCTTGCGCGTCTCGAACTTGGATTCCTTCGCGTTGTAAATCGTGGTACCCAGCAAGTCGGCCGGCAACAGGTCGGGAGTGAACTGGATGCGCTTGAAGTCCAGCGACACGGCATCGGCAAAAGCCTTCACCGCAGTCGTCTTGGCAAGACCCGGCAAGCCTTCCAGCAGCACGTGACCATCGGCCAGGATGCCCGTCAGAATGCTTTCGACCAGAGCCTTCTGGCCAATCACCGTACCTTCCACTTCACGCAGCAGGTTCATGCAAAAAGCACTCTGCTGTTTAACCTTTTCCGAAAGTTCCTGAATATCCATTTAGTTAACCTCTAAAATTTTTACGGACATTAAAATACAAAAATTGCCCCGAAAAAAACAAATTCTGCCCCTTTATGTTACATTTATTGCGCAACATGGCACATTTTACCGAAAAAGAGCTCCGAATTTACGAGGCTGAAATCCGCAAGAAGCCCCTACCCATGCTTTACCGCGAGCGCGACGCCATCACAAATGACCCCACGCCCGAACGGCAGAATATCGTCAAGGCCCGCATCGAGGCCCTCGAAGACCGTAAACGGAGAATCGACAGCGCAAGGCTAAGGGAACAGGAAAAGAGATGGATTGCCGAACAGCAGGTCGTGCAAAAGCTGAACCAGGAAATCATCAAGCAGCCGCAACCCCTGCCCGACAAAAAAGGATTTAAGAAATTCCTGATACTCATCGGCATCGTATTCGCAGTCTTCGTTTTCGCATTACTTCGCGGACCACGCGGCCGCCCTGAAGACGGTTTACTATTCACCATTGTCAGCGACCCTTCCATTATCAGGAACCTTCAATTTTGGCGCGTTTTCAAATTTGCCAAGTTCCTCCCTGCAATCGGGATTCTCTTCTGGTATTCGACAAGCATCCCCTTTATCAATAAACACATCTGGAAAGACAAGGAGCCGTCATCCAATCTCGCGCCCGAGGATTTCTGGCTCAGGAACTTCAAGATAGCCCTGAGCATCGCATCGTTCCTTTTCTTCCTTTCCCTAGAAACTTTCGCCCGCGGGGAATACAATGGTCTGTTCTATTCCGACCAGGGCCAACCCGCATACATCATCGCGCTTGGCTACCTAGTCGCATCAACTTTGTACATCATCAACGCGTTTTTCCCCATAATCAAGAGGTTCCGCCCCAAGTTCGGCATAACCCTGCTCGCATTTGTCGCAATCCTCGAAGCTTGCGTCAAGAACTGCTTTTCGTAAGAAGTTACCAAAAATGAAATCCTAGACCGACATAAAACGTATGCGCAATATCTTTTTTTCCCGTTTCTGTCAGCTCTCCATATTTCAGCATGTATTTCGCTTTTATCGATAAATATGCCGCCACACCAAGTTTGACATCTGTAGACGGGTCGAGCCAGGGACGAAATTCAATTTGCATTCCTGCCACATAAGGATCCCACAAACCGACAAATGGAACTACCTTTAAGCGCTTAACTTCAAACAGGTCAAAACCCAAAATAAACACCCATCCATCAATATAATTTTCATCCGAGTCTAGTGTCGGAACAAACAAGAGTCGCCAGATTTGAATCGGTATTCCAAGTTCCCAGCCTCCAATCGTCAACCATCCCTCGACTCCAATGCCACCCGTATATAATTTTCTCGTGTAATAATTCAAGAACGCCATGTAATCCTTTAATAATTCTTCAAATCGATTTCGTATACTCTTTATCAACGGCAACCGTTCCGAATTCGGGAATTTCTGCTCAAATTCTTCTAGCGATAGAATCACTTTCCTTAGACATTCAGGATCCATTCCACTTCTATAATAAAATTTACTATATACGCGATCTCCAAAAACAGTGGATTGACCAAAAGACACAAAAATCAAAGTGTCTCCCAAATACTTGTCCGCCAGCTTTTCGCGGTGCAATGTATTATAACGCATTACATCGAATTTGTTACGTATTCCATAAAAAGCCGTCAACTTCAGCAAGATTTCACATAAATTCTTTTGTTCCTCATCGTCGCTAGACAAAATCATTTCTTCAAGTTTTGCCTTCACTACATTAGAATCGGTTAAATTCATATTTGCATCAAGATAATCTAATAAAGAATCCTTAACAAAAGAATATTGTACTTGACGCCCAACCTTTTCGTACTCCCCAAGCCATAAGTCAATAGCCAAGTCGTAACGTTCCACCAACAAGTAGATTTGGAGCAGTTCCAGATTATCAATTGCAAATTCATCTGGAGCCCGTTCTTTTATATAACGGACCGTTGAAATAACATCATCTTTTCTCTGTTTTTTTTATGATGCAAGTAAAGCACTCCTATACGCATTAAACTGGGATATAGATTCTCCGAAATAACGATTTTCTGTGTCAGCAAAAAGCCATACATTCAAGAAAAGAATTATTCCGACAAGAAATCTCATTCTCTTTTTCCCAACGCCAACAATTTGGTCCCTACAGATCAAACTTCCTTTTCCATGTACACGCATTGGAACGTGTCATGGTGCGGGGTGCCGTTTTCGTTAAAACTATACCCTAATTTTTTGTAGAAGTCTTCAACACCGACGCGGCTTGATACGACCGCCTTACGGTATCCTGCTTCGCGCATCCACTTTTCGGCCTCGTTGACAACGACCTGGCCCAAGTGCTGACCTCGGTATTCCGGCAACACCACGACACGCCCGATTTCGGCCACTCCCTCGCGGACTTCAAACCAGCGGCAGGTGGCAACTGGGTAAATATCGTCCAGCGCCAAGATATAATGGCAGTTCCCGCCGTCATGCGCATCAATTTCGGCATCAAGCGGAATCTGGTATTTATGCATCATCGCAGCCATGCGCACGTAGTACGCGCCCGCACGCTCACATTCCTTTGTCACTCTGATAATCTTCATTCGTTCAGAATATAATAAACTTGGTTACAACCAAATTTCATCAAATACGCTTTGTTTCTATTTCTTTTTCGGAGCCGGCAACTCCGGCAACATTGCGTCAAGCAAACGCACCAGCAAGTTGTTGTCTTCGATTTGCTCGTTGGTCACACGGAGCATGGGCTTTGCACCTTCGTAGGGCAACTGCTTCTTTGCGCCCGGCAACATCGTGAGAGCCGCCGCCACGGGCTTTACCAGCAAACGGTCATCGTAAATCCCGCCAAAGATTTTCCCGTCGGCATACAGAATGTACTCACCCATCATCTTGCGGGTGGTCACGCGCAGTTCGCCCTTGAACTGCTGCAAAACGTGGTCACGAAATTTTTCAGAACTCGGCATAACTATTTACTCCACTTTCGTCCAGTCAATTTTGTCATCGATATGCATTGTATCGCTTGGATTATACACTCGCAGCGAAACCCCATCTGAACGGTTCACTGTGTTTTCTGCAGATGGGTCCGGCATCCTTGTATTTTGGTATGTCTGGACATCTCGCCCTTCTTTCACCATGCGACGGTCATCCGGCGTATTCCCGACTCCATCAATCACATGGCAACCGCGCGGATCGTTGCACGCACAACCGGTCAAAAGCAAAAAGGCTATAACACAAACAAGTTTCATCGTTTCAAAAAAAATAGATTTTTCCGCACACAAAAAAGACATAGCCCCTGCAAAATCAACAATTTCACCGGAATCGATTCATATTCCCAAAATTAATTTGTATATTCTCCCCATGCTCAACTATGTATTTCTTATCCTCGCCATTGTCGCAGAAGCGGCCGGTACCACGCTCCTCAAGATGTCGGAGCAGTTCACCAAACTCATCCCTTCCATCGCCTCGCTCGTCTGCTACGTGGCGTCGCTCTACCTGCTGAGTCTTTGCCTGCGCACCATTCCCATCGGAATCGCTTATGCCACCTGGTCGGCACTCGGCATCGCTCTCATTACAATAAGTGGCATCTTCTTTTTCAAGCAGATGCCCGATTTGGGAGCCATCGTAGGGCTCATCCTGATTGTTTCCGGCGTTGCCGTGCTGAATCTATTTTCGAAGATGGATATCCACTAGACTTCTGTCTAGTCCATCATCAATTCTTCGTATGTGATTTTTCCGTCACGATAGTCCTTGCACTTGCCTAGCATATTTTCATAGGCGCGCTTCCGGGACTCTTCTGTCACATTCTTTTTGACCGATTTTTCCACCTGAACCATGCGACTCCCATTGCACTTGGTCTCGGATTTGACGACATCTCCATAAATTTCCTTATCAAGAATGTCTTCGTCCTCGTCGTCATCGTCATCAGTGTTCATATAAGCCTTGCAAGTGGCTTCTGTGCCCAAGTCCATTTCCATGGTGCTGTTCGTAACCATCGAGTCCCCTTCAAAGGTCACATCGCCCTTCGTAAGGAATTCGGCTCCGGCAAAGTTCCCGGTCATGCTTATCTTCCAGAAGTTATCCGTCAACTCACCATCACAAACCACGGCGGCGTCGTTCTTGGATACATCCATTTTCGACATGAAATCAATCATCGCCAGCAGTTCTTCCTTGGTCAAACCTGATTCCGCAAGAATCTCGTTCAACGTCTCGGAAGGAATCGCTTCGACCACTTTGTCAAAGCCCGAAGTCGGGACCCATTCTTCGTAGATGCAGGTCCATTGCACATTCTGGCCTAAGTAGACAGCCGACTGCACATCGCCATCTTGGCATACTCCATTGTTTAAAATTTCAGAGAACTTTCTCCCAGAATCATCTGTATCACCCATCTTCGCTTCAAATGCCCTGAGAAGTCTCAACTGTTCCGGAGTCATCATTTCATTGAGATTGATGCTGGAACCGTCGTTTGTATGATTTATTTCTTCGTTATTAGAACCATTTACGTGGGTTTCGCCTTCATCGGAAGCACCTTCACTGGAATTGGATGTTTTTTTCGTGTCGGAAGCTTGTTGTTCCAAGCCCGAATCGGGTTGATCAATTGCACTTTCACTCGGCTTGGTTGACGACGAACCGCTGTCGCAAGCGGTCAAGGCGAAAGATACCGCAAATGCGGTTGCCAAAAATTTGAATTTCATAACAGGCCTCCTATGACATCCCATCTACCGGAAATATACATTTTCCCCGGTAAAACGAGAATCACTAGGAGTGGTGGGTAGCACTTTTATGATGTTCTTGCAACCAGGCTTCGAAAGATTCCATGCTTTTTTCTTTCCTGTACCCTACAAAAGGTTTTTCCTGGTGGAACTTTGTTTTCCAGCAAACATAAGCGAACGCAAGGATAGCAAGGCCCGCGATGCAGAACAACTTGATGTATTCCATTTCCATTTGTATTCCCCCAAAAATCACTCTTCCCCAACAACTCCCCTAAAATAGATTATCCGCTTCGCCAATGTCAATAAAATAAGGTTTTCTTTTGCTCCCCTATTTTCGTTTTTTTTCTTACGATTTATTACCCTGCTTTTTTAGCGCAAAAAACGCAAAAAACACTAGGGCTGAGCGAATTCAAAAAGCGTGATTCCTGGGAGTTTGCCCTTGCGGGATATGAGATATTCTTGGAGAGGTTGCTCCACGACCTTCTTCCGAACCATCGAGGCATGGCGCAACCGTGGTTTTTCGCCGGGGCGCAAGATGACAAAACCTGTGTGGGTCACATCTATTTTTTCAGATTTGCCGACGAACGCAATCCCTGCGACCATCATGGGCCCTTTATACGCCTTTCTCGACCAATCCAGAGCCTTGGAGTACGGCAAGTAACGCAGGTCCATCATCGGGTCGGCGGCGGGTTTGCCATCCACCAAATACTTGAGCCTTTTGGATGCAAAGAATTCGTTCTTGGGTATCTTGCGGACAATGGAGGTATCACCGGGCATGGGCAACACCCTAGCAAACTTTCCTTCGCCCACCCAATCCATCATCATGTAATGTTTGCGGGTCGTAAAACCGATTTTGCCGTCTTTATAACGGATGCGCTGGAGTTGCGAAAACAAGGAATCTTCGTCCGGGGCGGTTGCAAGCGCAAGCACATGCTCCACAAAAGTCACGCAATCCACGGAATCGAGGTAGACAAGAGGCTTGTTCTCGATAGAATCCAGGTAGCTTTCACCCATGGGGCCAAAGCTGTAGGGCCTACCCATGAGGAGCCTGGAAAAATGGTCCAGTCGTTCGAAAAGCCCGCGCACATTCTGCGCATCCAGCCACATCTGCTTCATCTCCATCAGGGAGGCGTAATTGTCGTTCGTCGCCTTGACAATACGAATCCAGAGCGAGTCGAGTACGGCCTTGCTGGCGGCATCGGTGTTGCCGCCCGTCTCGTTCAGGTACATGGCAACCGCGAGTGTGTCGCCGTCCATCGGGAACACATAACCCACCAAGGCATGAGCCTCGGCAATGAACCCGGTCTTGAAACGGGTGAGCCACGGGTATTCCAATTCGAGCATGCGCTTGCCGCCCGTGCCCACGCGGGGTCCGGCAAAACTGTTGATGTAGTAGCGGCCCTTCGAATGGCGGGCCATGGCACGCAGGAGTTTTGTCTCCGTCGAGGGTTTGAGCTTGTTCTTGGGAGAAAGCCCGCAACCATCCCAAACCTCGAAATCGTCGGGACTGATTCCCATCTCGATAAGGAACCGGCGTTCGGCGGCACGGCCAGCATCAACGCTGCCCTCGCCCAAAACTTGCGCCCCCATGTTCCTGAAAATCGTCTCGGCATGTAGATTCTGGCTGCGCTGGTTGATTTCGTCAAGCAAGCTCAGGAGCGGAGCCGAAGAATACGTGAAACTCTTGATTGCAATGCCCGAAGGGATGGCGTGGTCTTCGACGAACACGATGCCCTCGTCGGCCAGTGCGTGCATAAACGCCGCACGGAAGAACCCCACCGGATTGCGTACAGGCAACACCATCTGCGCGGAATCCACGCCCACGCCAATTTCACCACCGATGGTAATTTCGGGCTTGACCGGGTCCATCGCGTACGTCCACTTGCGGCGTTTGCCCTTCGCAGTCGTGAGCCTGTTGTTGATGACGACATAGCCCACATCGGGAACGACCGAGACAATACCGGCATCGCCCGGTTTTGCACCCGGCTTGACGCGCACCACCACGCAGTTATCGTTGAAGTCGAGCGGAGCAATTTCGGCACCGTACCAGGCATCGTAAAAATTCTTGCGCCAGTGTTCGGCCTTCCACGGGCCCTTGTAATACGACGTGTCCAAATCGAGGTGGCCCCTGATGGTGTCAATCCCCATAGCCCGCAACGAATCCACCATGGCATAAAGCATGTGGAACGGGTCTGCATAGTAGCGCCCAGAAATGTTCGGGTCGCCTTCGCCACGAATTCCAAGCGCCCCGGAGAACGTCTTTCCCTTCACGCTGCCGTTGAGCCTCAGGACTGTCTTAGGAGCATAGTCCAACGGCAAAAAATGCAACGCAGCAGCCGTGGTAAGCGTCTTGAGCGTACTTGCCGGAGTGAATTTTTCTGTACCGCGGATGTTCGCGATTTCATTGCCGCTCCGCACGGAGCGCACCGAAAGCCCGTACCTCGCCCCAGGAACCATGGAATCCACATAGGCCTGGAATTCGGAAATGTCTATCGCCGAAAACGAGTCCACCGAAAGGGCAAGAACGGCGACGCAGGTGCCAAGAATCGTGCGGGCTTTTCGGAAAAACATCACTTCGCCAATCTCAGGAAATCATCAAAATAGCTGGGATAAGTCTTGTTCACGCAAGCGGGATCCATAATCTTGATAGGAACTCCGCCCAGAGCGACCAGGCTGAAGCACATCGCCATGCGGTGATCGTTGTACGTCTCGATCGTTGCGCCAAGCAACTGCTGCGGAGGCGTAATCAAGATGCTGTCGGAAGTCTCGCGGACCTCGGCACCCACTTTGCGCAGTTCCGCTGCGATGGCGGCAATGCGGTCCGTCTCCTTCACGCGCCAGCTCGCAATGCCGCGAATGTTCGTGGCACCTTTCGCAAACAGCGCAAGCACGGCGACCGTCATGGCGGCATCCGGAATATCGTTCAAGTCCAGTTCCATCCCGTGAAGTTCACAACCGGATCCATCACATTCAATCCAGTCGGGGCCGAGTTCAACCTTCGCACCCATCTTGCGGAGGACATCCGTGAAACCGACATCCCCCTGGATACTGTCGCGGCCCACGCCGAGCACGCGCACCTTGCCTTTTGCAATGGCAGCGGCGGCAAGCGGGTAGCTCGCCGAGCTGGCGTCGCCTTCCACGTAATAATCGCCGGGAGAGCGGTACACGCCCTTGGGCACATAGAAATCGGTCAGGCCGTCATGCTTCACATCGATGCCGAATCGGCGCATCACGTCGAGCGTGAGCAAAATGTACGGAGCCGAAATGAGTTCGCCATCCACGTGAATGTGCAACGGGGTTTCGCAGTACGGGGCGCAAATGAGGAGCGCGGTCAAGTACTGGCTCGAAATATTGCCACGGACACTGACATCACCGCCCTTCAAACCGTGCGCATGGATTCGCACCGGCGGGTAGCCTTCGCTTTCTTCGTAAGAGATATCGGCGCCGATAGACCTGAGTGCATCCACCAAGTCGCGGATGGGGCGTTCTTTCATGCGCTCTTCGCCATGGAGCAAGACGCTTCCCTCTCCAAGCGTCAACGCGGCACACAAGGAGCGCATGGCCGTGCCTGCATTGCCAAGGAACAAATCCTGCACTTGCGGCGCAATGTTTATCGGGGCACCGCTGCCCACGACATACGCCTTGGAAAAATCGTCGGTAAAGACAATATCGCCCCCCAGTTTGCAAAGGGCATCGCCCATGTAGCGGGTATCGTCGCTCTTGAGCAGGTTATGCAGGCGAGTGTTCCCCTCGGCCAAAGCCGATATCAAAAGGACTCGGTTCGTGATGCTCTTGGAGCCCGGCAAATACACTTCGCCGTTATAGGAGTGCAAGGCCGGCAATTGAAGGAAACTAGGGCGAAACTGAAAATCTTCCATGATTTAAAATTATACATTATTATCGTAACGTTAAAAGATTATGGGATAAAATGGAACAAGGAATTACGACTAAAAGTTTCGAGGTCCGGTTTTCAGACTGCGACCACCATAGCCGCCTTAAGCTGTCGAACCTGTTTCTCTTTATGGAAGAAACCGCTATCGCCGATGCCGAAAGGAACGGGTTCGGTCTCTGGAAAATGATGAAGGCTGGGTACACCACCGTCATCACTCGCATGAAGGTACGCATTTTGCACACGCCCGTCTGGGGCGAAAAGCTCACCATTTCCACCTGGGCCAAGGAATTCTATAAAGACAAAGTATGCCTCAAGGACTACTCCATCCTGGATTCACAGGGGAACTCCATTGCGCAGGCAACGTCTTCGTGGTTGCTAGTGAACCTCAAGACAGGCAAGTCCGAGAACCCGGCGAACAGCCCGTTCCCCATACCGCTGCACCCCGGGAAAGACGCCCTCCCCGAGATGATGGACATCCTGAACCCGGAGATAGATCCGAAAATCGTCCACCAGGAACAGGCGCACTACAGCGACCTCGACATGAACAACCACGTGAACCACTGCCGCTACGTAGACTGGGTGATGGACGCACTTGACAAAGACGAAATCAAGAATCGCCGAGTACGTTCCATACAAATGAACTATATCGCGCAGGTCCCGCTAGATGCGAAGGTGAACATCGTGAGGTTCAAGAACACGAACCACCACGCCTACGTGTTTGGCATGAACGCCGACGACATGACCCAGTGCCATTTCCAGGCGCGCATCGGCCTCACCGACGGCTAGGCAAGGCTAAAAGACCAGCCTCACAGTCACATCGGCAAACAGGGCCCAGTAAGTCCCGTCAAAATTTCCAGCCACATGGGTTGTACCAAAACGTGTGGTGATGTTTTGGGTCGCATTATAACCCACCGAGAATCGTTGCGTCGTCACCAACGGGAAATCCTTGGAGAATTTCACCTTTTCGTCTTCGGGCTCCTCCGTCACCTTCGGATAGTAGAAGCTGCCGGAGTATTCCAATACAACATTTTCTATAAAGTACGATGCAAACAGCCCCGCACCTAGATTGTGCGTCATGAGATAATCTTCGGAATCATAATCGTCGCTTTTTAACGAAACAGAGTCCACCCGGCAATTATCATCGTTCCATATACACGAAACCGGTTGATTTCCACCTTGCGCATAATAAGTCGTCTGTTCGTACATCGTCCCCTTAAAACGGTAAGTCCGGTCCCAGAAATGGTCGAAAATAAAACCGCCAACTTCAAAGTGTTCGGTATTCACGCCAAGCGAAACGCCCAAGAAAGGGAGCCCATCCAGCCCTGCCGTAAACTTGCCAAATAGTATTTTGCTTTTGTACATCACACTGGCAGCCCCTTCAACAGGCGAATTCCCGAGGTCATAAATAAGACGATACTCCTTATTGTAAGGAACACCCTCTATTTTCTTTTGATGGTTTTGGCGTTTAATACCTTCTGCTGGCGATGCATTCAAATCTTTGCGATAAGAGGCATGCCCTTCCAAGACTAGAGAACCATCAGGAACATACATGCCTGCACCACGGAACTCCGGAGCAGGGCTGATATCCACCGTTACGGAATCCAGCTGGAGTTGCCTTTCGGTTTTCGGAGCCGGAGTCTCAGTCATGGCACAAGAAGTCAAGAATACCAATGCGGAAAAAAGCAAAAATCGTTTCATGCTTTAAAAGTAATTTTTTTTGGAGAAAAAAGCCTTTATTTTAATCCAGTATCAGGAACTATTCCGACACCCTCCAATAGTTCAAAGGTCACGCTACCCTCCTGATCGGTGCGGTACACCGCCGAGGAATCTCCCACGACATAAAGGAGCTTGCGCATCACCGGTGCGGCCGGGTGCCCGTAGGCGTTTTTCGCGCCGACGCTCACCACGGCATACTGCGGAGCCACCTGCGACAGGAACCCGATGGTGCTGCTCCCCGCCGACCCGTGATGCGCCACCTGCAAAATGTGCGCACGGAGCGACGGCGAATACTCCAGTAGCCTCCGCTCGCCGACAGAATCCAGATCCGCCGTCAGCAGCACACCGTAACCGCCATACTCCAGAAGCGCGACCACACTCGCCGCGTTCTCGGCGAGCGGTTCGCCCCTGGGCGGCCATAGCACATCTAGCCGCGCACCGGGCGAGGCGGCAGTACCGGAGCCCATGCCCCTACAACCCAACCCGCACATTCCCAGTACATCGCCGCGGGCAACCGTATCCACGGGCACCTTGAGCCGCGACGCCAGCCGCAGCACGCTGTCACGGACAATCCCCGCATAGGTATCGGGCCCAACGTACAGCCGTCCCACCCGGAGCGCCCCCGACTCGACCGCGTGCGCAAACTCCATAAAGCCACCGCCGTGGTCCCGGTGAGCGTGGCTCACCAGAACCCACTCCAACTCACGGACGCCACGCGCCGCAAGCGTGTCCACGAGACCGGCCGAGTCCGGCCCCGTGTCGAACAGCGCATAGCGCCCATCCTCCTCCAGCAGCACGGCCAGGCCCTGCCCCACGTCGAGGAAACTCACACGCAGGCCAGCATGGTCGGAGCCCTCCTCGGCATACATGCAGGCAGAAAAAACGGCACACAGAGCAAGGAATGCGGCCATCTGCCGCAGCCAGAGCCCCAGAACAGGGAAAAACGAGAAAACAGAATCGCACATACCCCTATAGACGTTTTTCCCGCCATTTTTGTCCACCCCACTTCAAAAAAAAACACAAAACCCCTCCCGCATCTTTTCTTCAAAAAAAACAACAATCCCCCATTCCCCACGCAAAAAAAACGCGGGCTTTTGCCCCCTCCCCCATTTTTTACTAAATTTTATGTTGAAAATCGGAGATTCTATGCAATTACCCAAATACAAAAAGAAAAAGCGCATCAAACTCAAGATTTGCCAAGAGCCTGGTTGCGGGCGCGAATTCTGGGGACACCCGATTGCCAAATACTGCGAACTGCACCGCGACATCAAGCAGCGCCAGAAGCAGAAGAAGGACGTCGAGAACATCGAATCCAAGAACATTATCTTCCGCCACAACTATACGGAATCCATGGACCTCTCCTTCAAGTGCAGCCTGGAAGGGTGCGACGAGAAGTTCACCATCCGCATTTTCCCAAAGCAGTACGTGTACCCGCGCTTCTGCATGGAGCACAGGAACGACTTCAAGCGCGAGAACTTCATCCGAATCATGTCGAAAAAGAGCTCTGATTAAGCTTTTTTTGCCCCTACAGGCCCGTTTCGCGGACTTTTTTCACGCCATCCCTTGAAATCTGGGATGGCTTTTTTATATTTGGTCTCGCTACATGGTGGATGTAGCTCAATTGGTTAGAGTCCCAGATTGTGATTCTGGATGTTGCCGGTTCGAGTCCGGTCATCCACCCTTAAAAAGAAGCACTGCATAACGCAGTGCTTCTTTTTTTTATTCTCCCTTGCCCTATGCAGGCCAACGCCCGCAAGCTCCATATACAAAGAAGGCGGCCCGGAGGCCGCCTTCTCAATTTCTCAGTCCTATCCGATTAGCGGACGACGACGCGCTTGGTCATCGTGCCCACGCGAACCAGGTAGCTGCCGCGGGTAGCGACGCTGACGAGTTCGACGGAGTTCTGGACGAACTTCTTGGCAATCACGCGGCCCTGGAGGTCAAGCACAGTGAGTTCGTCGCCGATGCGGGCGCCAATCACCTGGAGCTGACCATTCTCGCTGAAGACGGAGAACTTGGCAACAGAGCGAACGGCACGGAGGGAAGTACCCAGTTCGAAGCTGGCAACAATTTCCTTGTCACCGTACTTAACGATGATGGTGTCACCGGCATTCAGGAGTTCACCGTTAACCTTCCAGCCAACGAAAGCACTGTCGTCAGTGTCTTGGACCTTCGGGAGGACGTATTCCACAGAATCACCCTTGGCAACAACCACAGAGTCAATCACTTCGCCACTGACAACAACCTTGATGGTATCGAGATCCACATAGATGCCATTGACATCGAGGTCTTCAAGGACGACATTCAGGTTCTTGTCCCACTTGACGAACTTCTTGCCATCAACAGCCGGAGCCGTGTATTCGCAGGCAGTGCCATGCAAAACAGACTTCGTATGAACAAGCTTTTCTTCCACAAAGAAGCGGACCGTATGCACAACGGGCTGGCAGACAGCGCCAACTTCGATATCGGAGGTAGCAACGATGGTATCCGTGAGTTCGGCACCATTGACCGTGAGTTCAGAGCAGACAAAGTACGTACCACTGAGGGAGTCGATCATGCTCTTGAGACCGGTAATCACGGTATCCTTGAGGACATAGAACGAGGAATCAAGCGTCTTGCCACTAACCTCAATAGAGATGCTCACCTTCACGAGGGTATCAAACACAGCGTTCACAGTCATGTTGTCTTCAACATAGGTGAAGTCGGCATCCCAGTCGCTGAAGCGGTAGCCTTCGAACACCGGCACCAGGCTATCCGGAGCGATAGCGGCAGTACCGTAAGCGACGCGCTGGCTGTCAACGAGGACGGTGTCGAACGCGACGAACTTCACATCGAATTCCTTAGCGAGGCAGACTGCCACGAGTTCAGAAACTTCGGAAGCGAGGAAGGTGGAATCGCTGAAGGTTTCACCATCAACAGTCCAATCAACGCAGGTGCTGTCTTCGGTAGACGGGAGATCCGGAGTTTCAATGGTCGTGTCAGCCGGAACAGTGTCGCACTTGGTTTCACCGAGGGCGACGAAGCAAACTTCAACAACCGCAGTCATCTTGGCATTCACGGTGAGGTCAGACTGGACGTTCGTGAATTCCTTGTCCCAACCGTCGAAGCGGTAGCCTTCAAAGACCGGATCAGCCGGAGCAACAGCGCTGGAATCGAAGGCAACGCGCTGGCTGTCAACGAGAACGGTGTCGAACGCGACAAACTTCACGTCGAAGGCGTTGGCATGGCACTTGGCCA